>JABWCP010000011.1 GCA_013360215.1 bacterium
CGCAAAGAGGCCGAGATCGAATACGGCGAAAGAATCAAATAAGCATAATCACATGTATGATACATCAGAGCAGGGTCTTAATCCCAGTTCCGTAGCAAGTAACGGGTTTCACCTTGTCTCAGCAGACTTGGGCACAAGTCGGCGGGACGTCTTTCACTGCACTTCGTTAGCAAAAGGCAAGCCTCACGAATAAAAAAATCGGCACAGGCGATGAACCTGTGCCGGATGAATGAGTCGTTAGTTTCTTAAGCTATTTCATCAACGTGATCTTATGACTTTGTGAGAAATTCCCTGCCTGTAAAAGTACGATATAAATCCCGCTCGGTTGTATATTTCCACTATCATTGGTCGCATCCCACTGCACGATATGTCGACCGGAGGACTTGACGCCACGATAAAGTGTTTTCACTTTCTGCCCCAACGTGTTATATACCGTCAGCGTGACATACGCTTCTTCCGGCGCTTCAAAGGCAATCGTCGTACTGGGATTAAAAGGATTAGGATAGTTGGCGGTGATTCTAAACTGTTCGGGTATGGAAGAAAGTGAGGATGAAGAAGAAGCTTTGGACAATAATGCCGGCTTGATCTCAGGCGTAGCGCTTGGGGTTGTTTCCGGTATAGATTTTGCCCCCCCCATTGATTCCTCTTGATCCAATGCTTCTACATATGGGTCAAGTCCTTCCGTATAAGGATCGTTTTCTGTCCAGCGGAAGTGATAACCTGAGGCGCGCACCATTTCTTTGATCGGACGAAGCCATTCTTTTTTCTCCACATCGCTCATCGTACTAAAGTCCGGGATGGATTGAGAAGCAGTACCGGAGCTTTGCGCATAGTACTCTGAATTCTCGTCACGCTGTGCGATTTGGGGTCCGCCACCACCGCCTCCGCCCGCATAATCTACGGCATGATCTTCAGCAGAGTATTGAACAATCTGCTCGGACGAATCTCGGGTATAACAACGCAGTAAAAAACTGTAATCTGAAGAGGCATTGGGAGTAACGTACGCTACGGTATCCGAGCCCAGCATCTGCCACACGTTAGAAAAATTCCACTTGACGTACCACCGGAATACAGCACGGAGCGTCGGTATGGCTAATTGCCGCCTAAAAGTCAGTGTCTGCTTCTGTGTAAATATCTCAGGCCCGGTGATCGTCGTTACCTGATTACTTTGTTTGTAGCTTGGTTGAAGATAATTACCATCCAAGTTGGCGCTAACGCTGCGAATCGTATCAAAAAGCGCTCCGTTTTCCCACTGGCTAAAATAAATCGAACTCCCGGCACGATGCGGCACGATGATAGACGTCGAACCGGTAGCCGCTACGAAGTACAACTGATCTTTGGCTAACGTGACATTGGCGCCATTGATATTGACTATCACTGGATTCATAGCCGCAGTTGATGTGGGCTGAACATTCATATTCTTAAACGGCGCGGCATTCTGAGTGCGGTTACCAAGTCCCCATATCGTCCGCGTACCGCCACTAGCGCCAAACTCGATACGCTCTGCTATATTGCCAAAACAAGTTACATAAGTATAGTAGTTCGTAGCCGGATCAGACACTTTCTGAAAGCCAACGGCATCGTAATACACCCTGAAGTCGTAGTCACATGAATAGCTATTACAATACGGCTGGGACGTATTATAATCCGCATCACGAAAATCCAGATACACAGGACTGCCGGGAAGGGGGTCATACCTTTGAGAAGAACTGTTCCATATTTGATAATTGATTTCATAGAGTCCGTAATACACCGTGCCGTTTATTTGTTCTGCGGATCCAGCCGGAGATCCATCCCCCACGAAATTCCAAAGAACATTCTCCGGATCGGTGAATTCGTTGTAGGCAGCATGCCCGAGAGGTAAAGCGTTGTAATTTTGGTCGAACACTAAGGTATTCAATTTAGGTTTGATAGAGATGCGCACCGTGCCGGTAGGTTTGGTTTTCCAGCGCACGTAGAGTTCCGAGGCGCCATCGGCTAATATCGCTTGCAGTAAGCAAGCCTGTAGTAATAAGAGATAAAATAAACGCATAATTCAAATTCCTTTTTTGTGTGTTAATTGATCGCATACAGATACCCCGTCTTTCCCGCACTCCCGTGCACCCAGCTTGCGATATACAGCACTCCATCGCGTCCCATCGCCAAATAACTTTCTAGAAGATTCCCATCTCCCTGAGGAATGTGCATATCCCAATGTTTGTTGATCAAAAAAGATGGACCGGTTTCAGTCCCCTCTGCTAAATACGCTGAAATACCTGCGCCGGGGAACGGCATATAAAGTGTACCGGCATCATCTATCAAGGGCGCGGTGTTTTCACTAATATATCTTGCTAATGGTACATAGCCAAATGTTACGGGATCAGTCCCGGTATCCTTATCAAGCCTAAACATAGAGGTAAAAGCCCCGAAATACAGATACTGTCCACGCAGTGCCAGATCGCTCATACCGCCGATGTTATTGACGCTGCCTACCCAGCGTAATACGCCATTACGATCTATCGAGCGAAGATTATTGGAACTCGTTTTGAAGTAGATATTCTCCTCCTCATCGGATACCATACTAAAATGAAGTGGGCTAAAAAAATCAACAGGATAAAACCACTTTTTCTTACCAGTATAGGATAAAGCAAGTATTCCATCCGAAAAACCACAAATAACCATTGTTGGAGTCAGTACAATCTTCGTACAATACCCTATATACTCATCCGGTATATACTGCCATTGCAATTTACCACTACCACTGTAACACCAAATCGTATCTGATCCAAAGTAAGCCCGATGAGAGACATCCACAGCAGGACCAGCCGGCGCGTTTTTGCGCTTTGACCATTTTATACTACCGTCTTTACGAAGCGCATAGATTATCCTATCAAACAAGGTTAGATAGATTGTTCCATCATCCGCTAAGGCAACGGACCGGCCATGCATAATCGCGCCACCGGGCAGAGTGGAATCAGGTCTGGAAAAATACCATTTCTGCGTACCATTGGGATTGATAGCAAAAAGCCCGACATCGCGGTAACCTCCGTTATCCGCTTGACCTGGTTTTTCGGCGACTAAGTAGATCGTGCCGTCATCGCCGATCACCGGAGGCGCGGCTGTGCCCGGGCCGCCGATCTCAAACTTCCACTTGACCGTCGGGGGCAGATACGGCGCTGAAGGCCCTAGATGCCGATATACACAGCCTTTGGTGCGAATATCTGTAGCTCTTTTAGTATTTTGCAGATCGCCAAGGCCGTGCGACCACATCGCATCCGATGCCGAGAGCAGACTGTCGGAGCAGTATTGGGGTTCATACTTAGTCTCATGCTCCTTTGGGTCGCAGCCGGGTATCAGTAGCGCGACAGCCAAAAGCATGATTACAAGACCTCTCAAGCGTTTACGTTTCATCTTATTCCTTTTTATCATTTTAGATCACCTCCCTACAAGGAATGTTTGGTTACTTTAAGTTCACGGAATTCTCCCGTGAAACGACGTACATTCCTTGTAGTACAGATAGGCTTATAGATATTACAAAATATTTATAAAAATAATAAAATTTCTTTGTACGCTATATTCTGCATGACGATTCTAATCTATGGGATTGAGTTATTTGCTACTGCTATAAAAATGGGGAATAATGGAGAGCGAAGCAAGAGATAGAACGATTGGAATAACATGTATCGTACCCCTCAGGGCACGCGCTTAATCCAGGTTCCGTAGCAAGCTGTAGAGTAATATACATTCCATCTTGCATCGCTCACGCCTTGCCTCGATACGCTCGGCGCAAGCGTGAGCAAAATTGTTCGACTAAACCTTTCGGTGTACTTCGTTAGCAAAGGCAAGCCTCACAAATAAAAAACCCCTTTCCATACGGAAAGGGGTTTTAAGTTGTTAAACGATAAATTCTATATCTGCATCAAATACTGAAATTTTAAAAAGAAGTTAGTGCGATTGAGGTTCGTTCCGTCATAATTCGGAAAATCTAAATTATTCCTGCCCATGAAATTGGCACCAAGATAAAACACCGTAAACGGATTGATCTTGTAACTCATAAGCGGTGATATGGCGTAGAAAACATCATGCGTTTTATCGAGCACCTGCTGATTGTTTACATCAAGTACGATGTCATCGGTATTTTTATCGCGTTTTGCGCGGTGTGAATTGATAGCACCCATCTCTCCGATCAAGCGAAGAAATAGCCGCTTAGTGAATTGATACTGCAATGTATTGCGATAAATCAATTGTTGATCAATGAGATCGCCACCAAAGTCTTTGCGGAAGCTTGCTGAATTAAATTCGAAATCATTACGCAAGCGGCTGATCGGTCGAATCGTAGCCCAAACCGTCAGCTTGACGCCTTTGATTTTGGATAACGGATTAAACGTGTCTTCTGCGTTTCCTGAGCGATTAATATAATTACCGACTTCTCCATAGAGCCCGCCGGAAAGTTTTTGAAAAGCATCCGTACCCGATTCAAATGAAATACGATGAATGTTGTTAAACTGTTTGCCTGCAAAATTTTCATTGTTGAGTGCTGCGACGCCTAACCAAAAGTAAGTTTGTTTTTTGAATTGTAAAAAAATCTGAGGATTGATCCACCAATCTTTGAGTTTACCGTCGTAATTATATTTACGATTAAATCGTACGCGCGGTTCAACGCGGGTCAATAACGGATGGTCGTCATTCATATAAAACGTGTAACGACTAAAGGCGCCCGCTTCACGAACATTATTGTTGGTGATAAAACCCTGTTCGGAACGAAATCCTGGCGAGCGGTCATTAAACCATGCAAAGAAACCCCACTCGCGAGCGGTTCTGTCCAAGGTAACGCGCGTTGCTATGCCCTTAAATTTTTCATTGTTAAATCCATACGTTAAGGAATCTCCAAACGCTACAAATCGGTCGGTGCTTCCATACAGCGACGTCGCATCCGGCTCATCCGTAGTACTAGCGGAGACAATACCGGAAAGAGTGTAGGTATCATTGATTCGTATTTTAGTATCTATCGTGCCGACGGTATTCGAACCGTCGGACGTCCGGCGATCTGTTCCTAAAATGCCGACATAGGTGCCTTTGGCAAGTTCGTATTTGGCGCGAATTGTGTTGTTTGTTGTATTGTTAGTACTTAACAACGTGCGGCTGCCTTCTTCTTTGGGTACAATGTAAGGCGCATTTTCATCCAAGCCTAAAAGATATCCGTAACTTAGCCGGTCTGTTTTTCCGGACAATTTGCCAAGCAACAGGGGATCATTGATACTGCGCGTGTACATCAGATTAAGATCGTCGTCCACGAAAAAAACATCACGCCCCTCAAGGAAAAAAGGCCGTCTTTCGTTATAGTACAATGCAAAAGTATTGTTGACGCTGATCTGCGTTGCATCGGCTTCGATCTGGCTGAAATCGGGATTGTAAGCCAAATCCAAAGTCATATCGGAGGTGATTCCATACTTCAAGTTGAAACCGAAGTTTTTATCGTAATTACTTTTACTCCATATCCCTTTGGTTGTATCGCCGTTAAATTTGACAAAACGATCGCGCGAACCTAAAGCATAAGGTAGAAATTCAATCGGCTTGCTCGGCCGCTTTTCCATATTCATCGCAATTTGGCCGGCCTGTGCATATTGGTTTCCTTTCCCGCGGTTAATCGGTATCCATGAATAGAGAAAGCGATTTTCACGAGGATAAACTCGCCAAAGGTGGATTAGCCAGTTTTGATCTTGTCTGTCGGGGAATCGTAAACTTTTGAACGGGATGGCGATTTCTACGGTCCAACGATCATCATAAATTTTAGCTGCGGATTCCCAAACGGCATCAAAACTTTCATCCTCATTTTCGTTGACATCCACGGAAAGATCACCTTGGATACCGAGGGGATTTACGAAAAACTCAAAACCATTAGTTTGTGCGCCAAACGGATCAATGTTGACTCCGACGAAATCATCGCGAAATATGCGATCCCGGTCGCTCAAATTGGCGCGTAGCTTATGCATCTCCGGGTCATAAGCGATAAATGCAAAATAAACATAGTCATTATCAAACAAAATATAACCTTGTGTTTCCGCTAAAGGCTGGCGCCCCTCGACCGGGCCGTTTTCAACAAAATTCCCAAATGACGCGCCTTGTAACCATGTATCTTCAATTTCACCGTCTATGATAAGCGCCGATTCGGCTTTCGGTACATTGAGAGTCATTTTAGTATTAGGTTGGAAGGTGCTTCCACCTGAGCGATGCGCTTTTTTGTTTGCGGACTCGGCCAGTTGTGCAGATACATCCAAACCAAACTGCATCGGCAAAGTCATAAGCCAGGTGTGCATCAGTATGCGTATCCAAGAGTTGCGTTGCATAAGATTCCTTCCGGTATGAAGAGAGTGACTGTTACGCCCTGTCATACGATGAGATAAAAAAAAGGTTGCAGGATTTTTTATAAATGAGGGCGTAGTTTTTCTAAAAATTCATACACGATAAACCCGGTAACACCCCAGACGGTGTGTTCTTGGTAATCGAAATAGTGGATTTCATACGTACGATCTTGCCACATACGAAATCCCTTGCGATGATGGCGTTCATCCAAAAGATGGGACATCGGTATTTCGATGATGGATTCGGTTTCATACGGATTGATTTTCCAATCAAACGGGTAGGGCACGATGCCGATAAAAGGAGTTACATGAAATTGTGTCGGCGTGACCATCGGGCTGGTTTCAGCTAAAATCTCGACGGTATTTCCGGGTATGCCGATTTCTTCTTCTGTTTCGCGAAGTGCGGTATATTGTAAATCATTATCTTCCGCATCCCGCGCACCACCGGGGAAAGCGATCTGACCTTTATGGGTGCGTACAGTTTCGGTGCGTTTGGTAAATAAGACGTGAATTTTTTTTTCTTTGAGAAAGAGCGGGATTAAAACGGCGGCTTGCGTATTCTGTCCGGCGGGCAATATGCGCTTTTCGTGACCCTCGTACACTTGACGAATCAGAGTGCGCAATGTATTCAAATCTTCAAGCGGATGGGGCATCGTAGGATTCTAACATGTGCATAATGCGCAATACTTCGGCGACGGACCAAGCCTGTGCGATGCAGCCTTTGGGTAAGTGCGGTGCATCCCCGTCGGCGATTTCCGATAATGTACCTAAGCCGGCGTCGTGTATCAGCGGTTCGATCGTTTGCAATATCGCCCGGATATGTGTGCGTGCTTCCGCAGAAAAATGATGAACTCGCAAATAAGCTTCCATGTAAGGGCCGATAAGCCACAGCCATGCCGTGCCTTGATGATACGCCGCATCACGATGATACGCATCGCCGGCGTAAACGCCCGTATATCCGCTATCGGAAGGCGCAAGACTGCGCAGGCCGGCGGGCGTTCTCAGCTGCGCATCAACGCAGCGTACCACAGCCAAAGCTTTATCATCAGATAACAACGCAAAAGGCAGGCTGATCGCAAATATCTGATTGGGGCGTATACTCCCGTCATTTCCTGATGAACTGATTACATCGTAGAGGCAGCGGCGCTCTTCATTCCAATATGCGGATTCAAAAATATTTTTTATCCGATCGGCCATCGCTTCATATGCTTTAGCCGCGTCGTCATGGTGGAGCTGGTTTGCAAAGTAAGCCATGATCCGGAGTGCGTTATACCAAAGGGCATTGATTTCGACCGGTTTGCCGATGCGCGGAGTGACAACCCAATCTCCGATTTTGGCGTCCATCCATGTCAGCTGCACACCGTTGTCACCGGCATATAGCAGCCCGTCATCATCCATGTGAATGTTATAACGAGTGCCTTGCGTATGCGCCGTGATGATATCTTTGAGTGTATCAAACAAGCGATGTTTCAGAAATTCTGTATCTTTGGTTTTTTCATAATACTGATAACAGGCCATCACAAACCACAACGTGCCGTCCACGTTATTGTATTCCGGTGCTTCGCCGGCATCCGGAAAACGATTGGGGATCATGCCTTGCGATACGAATGGAAGAAATGTCGAAATGATAGCCTTCGCGTCTTCGGTTTTTCCTGTGGCCAGCGTGAGGCCCGGTAAACTGATCATCGTGTCGCGTCCCCAATCGGTAAACCAGTGATAACCTGCGATAATGGTCTTACCGCTTTGTCCGGTCACCATAAATTGGTCGGCGGCCAACGCCAATCGCCGGGCAAGCGGATCTTTCAACGGAAAATCCGACAGTATTTTTATACGGCGATGAACTTCATGGGTCCACATTTCCCAAATCGCTTCAGAAGTGAGGCGGGTATCATACAAGGAAGCGGCGACATCGAGAGCCGATCCGGGTTCCAATGTCACCGAAAGAGTGCCGTGCGTAAATAAATCTTCGCGAAATTCAAGCCCGCGTTCCTGTTCTTTACGGTACTCAGTGTTATTGTACCAATAAAATTTAGGATCAAAAAAAGCACCGGGTGCGGTGATGTACAAAGGCGGTAAATGATCGTAGGGACGAATGGTCAACCGATGTTCGGAGAATTCGGCTTCTTTACGAATTTGCGATGTTTCGCGGGAAAGGCTATGGTAATCGCGGAATGCGCATAAGGGGCGAAGAATCAGTGTGACGGGCTGACTGGATTCACGAAGGTGATACCAAACGATCACGGTATTACTTCCATGCGGCATGAGAATGGCTTTTTCGAGCAGTACACCGTCCAGATCGTAGATCATGCGCGGATAAAGATCGTATTCGAAGGACGCCATGCGCTTATGGCCGTCGGGATGAATAATAAACGGATATTGATTGGTCGCGAGGTCATACAATTTGTCGCCGATACGTACTTGTTCGTCGTATTTGGATAAAAAAACAAAACGTTGAGCAGGCGGGCGTAGCGGGGCGCATAATAAACCGTGATATCGGCGTGTATGCGCGCCGATGATCGTTGACGAAGCAAAGCCACCAAGGCCGTTGGTTTCCAGCCATTCTTTTTGCGTGGCATAATAATAATCACCACAGGTTTCGCGGTCTAATCGTATGGGCTCCGGAGGTGCCGGTTTTTGCATGGTAAAATCCTGATAACTAATCGGTAAACCGGAAAATGTAAGCCATGCGGCAAGTTATCGTTCTGATATGAATAGCATAAGTTAGAAGAAATTAGAAATAAAGCATTAGAAAATAATCAGTATGCTCAAATGAAAATTTGCATGGCAAAAGTTAATGATAATCTGCTGCAAATTATAAAGTGCATGACTTAGTTTGGAAATTTTAATGCTTTTAGGTTAATAATAAAGCGCTAGCCTAGTCATACTTACGCACTTTTGATTGGCACTATGTGTATTCTAAAATAGATAGCGTCCCGGATATTTACGTTACCTGTTTTCGCCGAGGGATGATGCGGAGTGCACCACACGGCCTTTTTTGATGACGTGCGCGACATGATTTTGTCCGAAATTATAAGGGATGTACCTATACCCCGGTACATCAAACAAAACCATATCCGCTTGCATACCCACGGCGATATTTCCGATATGTGCTTTATCCAGCGCACGCGCGGCATGCAGCGTCACGCCTTTGATCGCTTCGTCCGGCGTCATGCGCATTTGGGTGCAGGCGATGGACATGATGAGCTGTAGATTTTGCGTCGGACAAGAACCCGGATTAAAATCCGTAGCTAAAGCAACCGGGATGCCCATGTCGATCATTTTACGGGCCGGCGGATATTGCATACGCAGGTAAAATGAACAGCCGGGTAATAAACCGGCGACGACATTGGATTCGGCCAGTGCCGCAAGCCCTTTATCGGAAATGGTTTCAAGATGATCGGCGGAAATAGCGCCCATCTCCGCGCATAATTCGGCGCCTCCGGTATTGGTCAATTGATCCGCATGCAACTTTAACTTCATCCCGTATTTTTTGGCCGTTTCAAAAATGTGACGCGTTTCATCCGGTGTAAATACGTTGGTCTCGCAAAACGCATCACAGAATTCGGCCAGTCGGTGTTCCGTTACCATGGGAATCATGGTTTCGCAAACCAAACGAATATATGCTTCGCGTTGCTGGCTGTATTCCGGAGGAATGGTGTGCGCGCCGAGGAAAGTGGCGCAAATCTCAAGCGGTGTGTGTTGCCGCACATCGCGAATGGTTTCGAGTATTTTGATTTCCGCTTCGACCGACAAACCGTACCCGCTTTTCATTTCCATCGTGGTGATGCCGAGTCCCAATGCCGACTGACAACGTCGGATACCGAGTTGCAGTAGTTCCTCTTTGGATGCCGCGCGGGTTTTGTGCATTGTACTTTTGATGCCGCCGCCTTTAGCCGCGATGTCTTGGTAGGTGGCACCGCGCAGTTTCATTTCAAATTCGTCTTCGCGGGAGCCGCCGAAAATCGTATGCGTGTGCGAATCAATCAATCCCGGAAGCGCGACATACGATGCGCCGTCTAAAATCGTTGCATGGGCCGGCGCTGAAGTGGTCCCGGTGGGAGTAATGTCTGCGATCATTCCGTTTTCGATACGTATGTCTACCGTGTTGGCTGTGCGGAACAAGTCTTTTTCAAAAAAAACGACTTCTTTGATGTTTTGGATAAAAAGCGTCATGGGTGTATTTTTTTGCAAGTGAAATAATCGTGCAATGGTAATAAAAACACACCGCAAAAGAAACAGTGATGTATAACCAAAAAAACAGAGGACGGTATACTGTCGAAGGCTTTGAAACAGCATGAAACAAGGTTGATTTTAAGCGTCAATTTCAATATCATTTTCGGCTTATGATACAAATCCAAGATATACTCAATGCCTATAAAACGGTTCAGCCGATTGTACATAAAACTCCGCTGATGCAGTCCCATGCGCTGGATGAAAAAACGGGGAACTCGGTTTTTTTTAAGTGCGAAAATTTTCAAAAAGTGGGCGCTTTCAAAATACGCGGGGCGTATAATAAAATTGCATCGCTTTCTGCGGAACAAAAAGACAAAGGTGTAGTAGCTTTTTCCTCCGGTAATCATGCACAAGGCGTGGCCTTGGCGTCGCGCTTGCTTGGTACGACGTCCAAAATTGTCATGCCGGACAATTCGCCGAAATCTAAAATGGAAGCGACCCGCGCGTATGGTGCTGAGGTGATTGTTTACGATTTTCTCAAGGAAGATCGTGAAGCGATCGGTAAACGGATTTCCGAATCGGAGGGACGTACGTTGGTGCCGCCGTTTAACGATGAATACATCATGGCCGGTCAGGGTACGGTGAGCGTTGAATTGGCGGAGCAAATATCGGATTTGGACTATGCCTTTATTCCTTGCGGTGGCGGCGGGCTTTTATCGGGCAATGCCGTCGCACTCAAACATTTTTATCCGCACATCAAAGTGGTCGGCGTAGAGACAGACACCGCTAATGATGCGTACCAATCATTTAACAAAGGCGAAATTGTAAAAATAGCGCCGCCGCCGACGATCGCGGACGGCATGCGAACCCTCGCTCTCGGCGACAAAACCTTTCCTGTGATCCGGCGTTATGTGGATGCGATGCTCACTGTGTCGGATCACGCCGTGATTGAAGCGATGTATTGGATTTATTCACGACTCAAGATCGTTGTCGAGCCGACCGCTGCGGTACCTTTTGCTGCGGTCATGCAAAATACATTGCAATTGCGCGGAAAAAAAATCGCCGTGATACTTTCCGGCGGAAATATAGACTTGGATGATTTTTTTGAACTTCTCAAACGACAGGCCGCTTAGATTATGAACTTAGCAACGCTCCGGCAAAAATTACTTGATTCCTCTCGCCCTAAGATACTGGTGGTCGGCGATATTATTTTAGACAAATTTATTTGGGGCAGCGTTGATCGCATTTCGCCCGAAGCGCCGGTGCAGGTCGTCAATATGCGCAGAGAGACTCTGGCGCTGGGTGGCGCAGCGAATGTCGCCCACAATCTTGCGGCGATTGCTTGTGATGTTACGATGTTGGGTGTGATCGGACAGGATGCGCACGGCGCGGCGCTGAAAGAAGCGCTTGGGCAGGCCGGTATTCATTCCAGTCACGTAGTTACCGATGCGACGCGTCCTACGACCACCAAAACCCGCGTTATGGCCGGAAGCCAGCACGTCGTCCGTATTGATAACGAAGTCGCGGATGCTGTTTCGCCCGACGTTGAAAATCAAATCATCGCTTCCGTTAAAAAAATTATCGGTAACGTTGATGCAGTGATTATTTCTGATTATCAAAAAGGCGTTTTGACCGATAAAGTCTTACTCAATACGATACAGTTGGCCCGTCAAGCCGGTGTTCCGAGTATCGTGGATCCTAAACGCCGTGAATTTTCAGCGTATTCGGGCGCTACGATCATCAAGCCTAATCTCAAAGAAGCTGAAGCGGCCACGGGAAAAAAATTGACCAATGCGGACGAAGTTTTAAAAGCAGGGCGGTCCTTGGTCAATCAATATCAAACCGATGCGGTGCTGATCACACGCGGCAAGGACGGCATGATGCTCGTCGAAGCGCGCACGCATACCTCGATTGCGGCTACGGCGCGTGAAGTTTTTGATGTTACGGGTGCCGGTGATACGGTGAGCGCTTTTTTGGGAATGATGTTGGCCTCAAAAGCTACGCTTGCGGAAGCGGCCGAAGTGGCCAATCTGGCTGCCGGTGTGGCGGTGAGTCGTATGGGCACGGTGACGGTGACGCGGGAAGAAGTGCTGCATCAGATGGAGCAATCCGCGAGCGGTTCACGAAAAATCCTGACGGCCGGTGAAGCGCGTGTACTCATCGCCGGTATGCGCGGAAAAAAGAAAATCGTATTTACCAACGGTTGTTTTGACATTCTCCATGTCGGTCATATCACGTTGCTCAATCAGGCACGGGCACTCGGTGATGCGCTGGTCGTAGGACTTAATAGCGATGCTTCCGTGCGGCGACTTAAGGGCGAAAAACGCCCGATCGTTTCGGAGCAGGAACGCGCGCATATCCTTGCGGCGCTGGCATCGGTAGATTACGTCGTGTTGTTTGATGAAGATACGCCGTTGGAACTGATACGACAGATTCAGCCGGATATTTTAGTCAAAGGTTCGGACTACACCTTGGATCGCGTTGTCGGACGCGCGGAAGTGGAGTCGTATGGCGGACGGGTCGCGCTTGTTGATTTGGTCGTCGGGTTTAGTACGACCAATATTGTCGAATCTATTTTGCAGGCCTACGGCGTAAAACAAGAAAATAAAACAACGGACGATAAAAATTTGGCCCATGCTGAAAATACCATGCAACGCATCACATCGTTGCAGGATCGGTATGAAGAAAAAATTGATCGCATTGAAAATAAAAACAAATCCGACGCGCTAAACGCATTGCACCCAAAAAAGAAATAATCAGATATTCTAATCTATGAAGTACTCCGAAATCAAATTTGATTGCCGCTTTTTCCGCGGTGATATTCCGTGTAAACCTAATAAATTGCACGGCAAAATTTGTAATACCTGCGATCAGTATCAACCGATTTCGCGTCGCATACTTATCATCAAACTGGGCGCTATCGGTGATGTCATTCGTACGACGCCGCTTGTGGTGCGTTATCATAAAATGTTCCCCAATTGCCATGTATCTTGGATCACGCACACACCCGAGGTCGTACCCTCTTCGATCGTGGACAAAGTTTACAAATTTGATTTCAAATCCGTGTATGCGTTAAGTCATCAACACTTTGACATCGCAATCAACTTAGATAAAGATATCGAAGCCTGCGCTTTGCTCAACGATGTGCACGCCAAAGAAAAATTCGGTTTTGGCCTGAAAGACGGGCATGCGGCGGCAGAAAATCCGCTGGCAGAACATAAGTTTATTACCGGCGCTTTTGACAGCATCTCGCGCGCCAATACTAAAAATTACCTCGAAGAGATTTTTGAAATATGCGGGCTTACGTTTGAACGTGAGCCCTATATTTTAGATGTGGATAACAAATATCTTTCTGTAGCCGATCCGGTTTTACGTGCCGCGCAGGGCAAAAAAATCATCGGACTCAATACCGGTTGTGGAGACCGATGGCTCACGCGATTGTGGCCGGAGGCGTATTGGGTCGAATTGATCCAGATTCTTCAGATGAATGGTTTTTTTCCTCTGCTTCTGGGCGGGCCTGCAGAAGATGCGATGAACAAAAACTACGCTAAAATGACCGGTGCGTATTATCCGGGAACATTTACATTGCAGGAATTTATCGCGTTGTCTTCTCGCTGTGATGTAGTGCTGACAGCGGTTTCCATGATGATGCACATTGCGATCGCAACGCGGGTACCGCTGGTACTTTTTAATAATATTTTTAATCCGCATGAATTCGAATTGTACGATAACGGTATCATGGTTCAGCCGGCTACCGGGTGCGATTGTTATTTCGGCAATACCTGTTCCCGCACGCATCACTGCATGCTTGATATTCCTGTAGATTCGGTATATCAGGCGATTGTTCGACTGAAAGACCGCAAAGCATGAAAATTGCTTATCTGTCCACGTTTTATCCCTTTCGCGGCGGGATTGCTCAGTTTAATGCATCGCTGTACCGCACGTTTGAAAAACAACACACTGTTCAGGCTTTTACCTTTACGCGTCAATATCCCGATCTTCTTTTTCCCGGCAAAAGCCAATACGTAACTCCCGATGATCACGCCGATCCGATACCGTCCCGTGCGCTATTGGATACCGTCAATCCACTCTCGTATCGTCGCACGGCATTAGAATTAGCCGCGTTTGCTCCGGATATGCTGGTGATGAAGTTTTGGATGCCATTTTTTGCACCATCGTTAGGTTATGTGGCGGGTTATCTTCGCCGACGCGGCACCAAAGTGATAACCGTGCTTGATAATGTTATCCCGCATGAAAAGCGACCGGGGGACATGGCATTGATTCGTTATTTTCTCCGTCGCAATAGCGGCTTCGTTGCGATGAGCAAAACGGTCGAACAGGATTTATTGGCATTGATGCCTGACGCACGATACACGCTCAAAGCGCACCCGCTGTACGATCATTACGGTCCGGCTATCGCCCGTGATGAAGCGTGTGCGAAGCTGGGTATTCCGAAAAACAAAAAAACTATTCTTTTTTTTGGTTTTATCCGCGATTACAAAGGACTAGATCTTTTGATCCGTTCCGTTGCGCGATTGAGTGAATCGCATCATCTGATCATAGCCGGCGAAGTGTATGGAAGCTTCGATAAATATCAGGCTTTGATCAATGAATTAGGGTTACAAAATCGCATTTCACTGTTTACCCGTTATGTTGACGATGCCGAAGTGCCGTTGTTTTTTTCCGCGGCACAGTGCTGTGTATTGCCTTACCGTTCCGCAACTCAGAGCGGCATTGTGCAAATCGCGTATCATTATCACCTGCCCGTATTAGTTACCGATGTCGGTGGTTTATCGGAAATGGTGTCCGGCGGTCAGACAGGTGCGATCATTCCGCAAGCAGAACCGGAATCCATAGCAGCAGCAATTTCAGACTATTTTGATAAGGGATATTATGAAGCCATGTCACAAGCGATAGCTGGTCGGCGTGCGGAGTATTCATGGCAAGGATTTGCAGTCGCGATAGAAAAGCTATATGCGCAGGTTTCCGGATAGCGTGAACTTAAAATAGAAATTGAAAAATCAAATTATATAAGTTACTTTTCACTCCGTTCTGAAATTAAGATTTAGAATATACCCCTTAATCTAATCGGTTCGATCCATATGTATACTTTTTCAAAGAATTTCGCTTTTCTTTGGATTTTTCTATTTCTGGTGCAGTCCGCGGTTTATTCGCAGTCGGCGGCTTCTCTTAGCGGTATTGTGCGGGATAGCGATACGCGCGAACCGATGATCGGCGCGTATTTGAAATTGGCAGGTACTTCTTTGGGTGCCGTATCCGATAGGGAGGGACGTTTTCGTATCAGCGGTATTGCATCGGGGTCATACACACTCAAAGTTTCATATCTCGGCTATACAACTTACGAAAAAGAAATCACTGTAGCTGCCGGTGATCATACTAAGATGGAAATTTTGCTTAAGGCCGGCAGTATCGAATTGTCCGGTAGTGAAGTGTATGGTATGCGCGAAGGTCAAGCGAAAGCATTAAATCTTCAAAAAAATGCAGACAATCAGCAAGTTGTTACTTCGTCGGAGATTATCAAACTTTTTCCGGACCCCAATATTTCCGAGGCTTTGCAACGCATGCCGGGCGTAGCCGTACTGCGTGATCAAGGCGAAGGGCGTTATGTTTTTTTACGCGGATTAGAACCTAAATATTCGTCTGTCAAAATTAACGGTCAACCGGTGCCTTCGCCGGAGGGCGATATTCGCCAGGTTAGTTTGGATGTAATTTCTTCGAGCATGGTATCCCGTATTGAAGTTTCCAAAACGCTCACGCCGGACATGGATGCCGATGCCGTCGCCGGTGCGATCAATCTGGTTACAAAAAATGCGTTGGATTTTGATCAACAAATGTGGCAAGTGTCCGCCGGAACAGGTCGTAATATGCTTGAAGGCAAACCTCTGGCCAATTTTGATATAACCTACGGCAACCGTTTCGGGGAAGAAAAAAGGTTGGGCGTGTTTGTCAATGCGATGGGTTATTACACGCATCGCAATTCCGATGACATGGAACGCGTTTGGGGTGAACGCGCTTTCAATGGTAAAAATCACTACTTCATGAATGAATTTGAACTCAGAGACTATAATGCAATACGGAAAAGGTTAAGCTTCAATGCCGCGACCGATTATCGTTTTTCGGAAACGAGCGATATACACTTTGGGGCCGTACATAATTATTTTAGAGATGACGAGATACGTCGTCGTTTGCGAATTAAACTGAGCGAAGGTTCTGCTGCCGTTCGTGCACGACGTTTTAAATTTGTGTCGGATTCATCGGTAACTATGGATTCGGCCGTCGTAGAGAGAGAGACCAAAGATTGGGCGTTGACCCGAAGCCTTACGAGTTTTCAGATGAGTGGTCACGCACAGTGGGCAGATATGGACTGGACATACAGTGCCGCTTTATCGCGCGCAACAGAAGCGATTCCGGATCGCTTTGATTTCACCACCCGTCAGACGGATGTCAATCTTAAATACGACATGACGAACCGTCAATTTCCAAAGTTCGCGTTTCTTTCCGGCGATCCTTATGACCCGGCCCTTTTCAAACTTAAGAACTTTGAAGTGCAAGAATACGACATTACGGAATGGGATCGTATTGCTGAGCTGAATATTCGCAAGTCTTTGAGAATATTGTCGAACGGCGATTATGTCCAGTCCGGTGCAAAAGTGAGGTCCAAGGCAAAAGAACGGAATGATGAACACAATCGTGCAACGATAGCGAATCCCAATGCTCCACCATTCATGAATTTTTTTGCGGAATCGGATGAAGACATAAATTTTCTTTATTCGCGATACCGATTCGGCACGTCAGCGGATCCTTCGCTCATTCGGCGTTGGGCCGACACAGTCAACTTGCAGAATAGCGCAGCGTATTCGGCCGATAATAATTTTATTACAAACTACAAAGCGGCTGAAAAAATTGTCGCCGTTTATGGACTGTCAAAAATATATTCCGGTTCTTGGGAATTTTTAGCAGGCGTGCGTATGGAAAAAACCTACATTGATTACGACGGTATAAAGGTGGTGCAAAACGGAAACAGGATTCGATCTACACAACAAGGGTATCCTGACACACTTCATCCTGCCGGTTATCCGATCGATACGATAAGCCTAAACGGTAAACATGAATATTATCAATTGTTTCCGTCGGTCAACATAAAGTATTCGATGTCGGATAGGTTTGTTATGCGCGGTGCGATCAGTCGGGCTATTTTTAGAGCTGATTATTTTGATCTTATTCCCTACGAAGTCTTTGATTATCAAAATTTAACTATCGCAAGGGGCAATACATACCTCCGCCCCACGACTTCATGGAATTTTGATTTGTCTGCCGATTACTATTTTCAGAATGCGGGAATTATAGCCGGCGGAGTATACTATAAATATATCGATGACTTCATTTATCAACGGCAATATATTGATAGCACGAATATTCAAGACGGTGTCCCGTGGATCGTGAATCAAAAACAAAATGGTAAAGCGGCTAAACTTTTTGGCGCTGAATTTAATTGGCAGCAAACATTTACTTTTTTACCTCCCAATTTTGACGGGCTTGGCATTTATTTGAACTATGCCTATACGCATTCGCAAGCCTACTATCCGCAAAGGCCGGGTAATAAAAATACGTTGCCGGGTCAGCCTAATCATGTGGGCAATTTTGCTTTGACTTACGAGAAAAAAGGATTTGCCGCGCGCGTAGCGTGGAATTATAGCGGGCCTTATGTGTTAACGGTTTCCGATTCGGTAGATACGGATTTTGATACGTACGTGGATCGGCATTTGCAGTTGGATATTTCCGCTTCCCAGAAATTGACCAAACATATTCGTATTTACCTTGAGCTCAACAACCTGACCAATGAACCGTATCGTGAGTACGTCGGTTCCCGTAAACGGTTACGCCAGCAGGAATATTATTCGTGGTGGGGCAAATTGGGTGCGGAATATACTTTTTAATTTACGGATTCCAGTGGCTCAAAAAAAAGACTATCTGATATCTGTCAGACAGTCTTTATAGCAGATTTTCTTTTGTAATTGGCTATTCCGATTTCAACTTATCTTTAAAAACCTTCCTGAATTTTTCCAGTTTTGGTTTGATCACGTACGCGCAGTACGGCGCATTGCCGTTATCATTGAAATAATTTTGATGATAATCTTCCGCGGAATAAAATTTCTTAAACGCCGAAATTTCGGTTACGATGGGGCTTTTGAATGCGCCGGATGCATCTAATTTTTGTTTGATGTCCTCGGCGAAACGGCGCTGATCATCACTGTGATAAAAAATAGCAGAGCGATACTGCGTTCCTTCATCCGCGCCTTGACGGTTGAGCGTGGTCGGATCGTGGGTGCCGAAAAAAACTTCAAGCAATTCGACAAACGAAACGGTTTTAGGATCAAATGTCAATTGGATGACTTCCGCATGGCCGGTATTACCGTTGCAGACTTGTTGATATGTCGGGTTGTCCACATGCCCTCCGCTATAACCGGACTTGACGGACAATACACCTTTGGTTCGCTGAAATACTGCTTCCACGCACCAAAAGCAACCGGCGCCAAATGTCGCAGTATCTACCGCCGCTTGATTAGTTATCATAGGTTCCTTCCTCATGGTTGAACGTAAAATTTCGGTTGAATTATCATGTTCTTTACTGCAACCGATGATAAACAACATACTCAATAAAGAGTATAAACTCATAGATTTCCTTTCATGTTATTGCCGTGTAATACAACGGTGACAATCGTCATCTATTCCCTCATGGCGTCAAAATAACACAAAATAAAAAAGGTTTGTGATCGTCGTCACAAACCTTGAAGTGAAATTATTTATCAAATCGTTTAAGAAGACCAATCTTCCGCAGATTTGATCCATTTTTCGACCGTAAGATAAGCCGGCATGCGACCGGTGCTGATGATGTGCCCATTGATGAGCAAGCCCGGCGTCGCAAAAACGCCAAGGCGGCTGTAGTCCTGCCTCTCGGTAATGCGTTCGATCTGAGCATCCACGTGATAAGCGTGTATCGCTTCACGGCACATATCTTCGAGTTTGGTGCAGTTGATACATCCCGGTCCGGCAATCTGAATGCGCATCATGATGAGACCTCCTTCGTCTATTAAAAAATAATACGACGAATAGCATCGTGATGGCAATGCGGAGAGTCAGGATGGCGATTGACCGAAGTCAGGTGTTTTAAATTCTATTTTGAACCGATGATATCGTTGACCCAGCTCATCGCCGCCATCATACCGGGAAATCCGATGGTGGGAAGCGTAAGCATGATTACGTGACGCATTTCCTCCGGTGAAGCGCCGGCTGTAAGGGCTTTGCGCACATGCGAATGGACGGCGCCTTCTTGGCGACTGGCTGCGGAAATAGCCAATTTGATCAGTGCACGTGTTTTGGTATCCAGAGGTCCGGCATGATGCACGGCATCGCCAAGTTCCTCATACGCTTTAGCTACACGCGGATAGTCTTTGACAAAATTCTGATAATTTTTCGGGATCTGCTTTTTTTTATTCGTTTTCATGGGTACTTACTTTCAAATATGGATCACAGATTATTCACGCCATGAGTTTACTCAAAAAAAATTAATAAAAAAAGGGATGTCCCAAATTGATTTCGCAATCCGGGACATCCCTTCATAAGGGCGTTATAAAAAACTATTTATACACATAAAAAAATGTCAAACGCGCTACCACATCGGCGTCACGGGAACTGCCTTTTTTGGCCGAGAAACCGTTGATCCAAATATTGGGCATGAAGTGAACATTTTTGATCGGCATATAATCCAAACCTGCAGTAAAGAAATATTCATTGAACCCGGTTTTGGATATTTCGGTGTTTGGATTATATGAATCATAGCGTACAAATGTGTTGAGCTTTTCTTTGATCACCGGAGCAGAAGCAAATATGGAAAAACCGAACGGTTTTACATCCGTTGTGTCTGTCAATTTCTGTGTTTGCTGAATAACTTCCAAGCCGGCTGTAGCCATTTCGCTCTGATAAGCAACAAGTCCTTTTAGAGTATTACGGCTATCCACTTTGTTGTATTTTTTCGGATCGGTGATGGATCCTTCATAATCGGCATAAATTTCTGTTATAACAGATTTGATGGGTTTAACGCTTAATGATCCGATATACTTTCTGGATTTATTATTTTCCGGTTTTTGACCGTTTCCATTGACGACAGATAATGTATAGCCGAGCATTCCGTCATCAAGAAATTTTCCTCTCGCTACAATACCAATATCGGATGCGCCACCCAATCCACGATAGTCTGTAATAGTTTTTTCGATTGCTCGGTAACCCCAATATTTTTCAGATAACGACCATGTTGCTGTTGGGATCAAACCGATCGCGATGGAGTGATCTTTAATATAATCTTTCCATTCTAAGTTAGCGAGTTTGATAAAAACAGAATGGCGCCCAGGCACTTGAGCTTTTGATGTGTCTTCGGCCCACTCCATGGCTTTATCGTTTCCTTCAAGTAAAAATGTGGCGTGGAAATTAGAACTTAAATCATGTTCATAATACAGATACATACGACGTAATTGAAAAGCGCTTTTTTTTCGTAACGCCGGGTCGGAGTACTGTGTATTGCTTTGAGCTTTTGCTTTGTCGCCGCCCATCTTATAATAATAATCGCCAAATACATAACCGTGGACTTTGCCGGCGGGTTGGTCCTGTGCAATCGAGGCCGTCGCTACGCACAAGGCGAGCAGTAAAAACATTTTTTTCATCTCTTTCTTTCTCCTGATTAAATAGCAGTTGATTGAAAACTGCGGGTTCAAAATACATGCAAATTTTCGATAAAATAATTCCAATACATTACCCCGATATGATACAAATATTATGGATTTGTTAAGCTTATAATATGACAAAAATCCTATTTCAGATAAATAAATCTGAAATAAATATATGCTACTTATTAATATAAGTATAGAAAAAACAATATTATTTATATCTTTTATATAACAATTTCATAACAATTGAATAATCTTTAGAAAACAAGCCAACTATAGATTGCTGCATTATTATATCGAAACAGAAACATGAATTTAATAAACGATCAGGAGAAAGTATGAAACACATGCAGCAGTTATTAGCCTCCGCTGTTTTTGCCGGGATGATGATGCTCGGTGCGTGCGGTGATAAGAAAAAAGAAATCAAAAACGAAACGGTGGATCCTTCCAAAACAACAACAGCTGTTGCCGCTTCGACAGCCGTCAAAGTGGATGAAGGTATTGCGGCTTATGCCAAAACATCCGGTGTTTCAGGCAACGTGAATAGTATCGGTTCCGATACGATGAATAACCTCATGACGTTTTGGGCGGAAGCGTTTAAGAAATTTTATCCTAGCGTCAATGTGCAGATCGAAGGCAAGGGCTCCAGCACGGCGCCTCCGGCTTTGATCGAAGGCACGGCCCAACTTGGTCCGATGTCGCGCCCGATGAAAAAAGAAGAAGAAGATAAGTTTGAAAAAAAATACGGTTACAAACCTACAGGTATCGCAACGTCGTATGACGGCTTAGCGGTGTATGTTCACAAAGACAACCCTATCAAAGGTCTGACGCTGCAACAGGTGGATGCGATTTTTTCAAAAACACGTAAAGGCGGCGCCAAAGAAGATGTCGTGACCTGGGGTCAACTCGGCCTTGAAGGGGAATGGAAAGATAAACCGATCAGTTTGTATGGCCGTAATTCGGCTTCCGGTACTTACGGATATTTTAAAGATCATGCGCTTTTCAAAGGCGATTTCAAAGATCAAGTCAAAGAGCAGCCGGGTTCGGCTTCGGTCGTGCAAGGTGTGGGAAGCGATAAATACGCGATCGGTTACAGCGGCATCGGTTATACTACCAGCGAAGTGCGCGCCATTCCCGTGGCCAAAGATGATAAATCGGAATTTGTCGGCGAATCCTACGACAATGTGAAATCCGGAAAATATCCGCTCAGCCGTTATCTGTATGTATATGTTGCCAAACATCCCACGAAGGATATGGATCCGCTGACGAAAGAATTTTTGAAATTTATTCTTAGCAAAGAAGGTCAAGAAGTGGTAGTCAAGGACGGTTATATGCCGTTAACCGCCGATGTAGTCAAACAACAACTGGAATTAGTTGAAAAGAAAAAATAATCGCACCTAATTTTCCCGACGGAAGTCTGCCCGCATGTCAGATTTCCGTCGGTATGTTATAACCTAACCGAAAGCTCGTACTACAATGTCAAACGAAGTGTTGATGTGGATCGGTTTCAATGTGTTTGTTCTGCTCATGTTGGCGCTTGATCTCGGGATATTTCATAAAAAATCCCATTCCGTCGGCATGAAAGAAGCGCTGATTTGGAGCGGTGTGTGGATCACGCTGGCGATGGTTTTTAATATCGGCGTGTATCACTACATGGGTTCTGAAGCCGCGATGCAGTTTTTGACGGGTTACGTCATCGAAAAATCGCTGAGCGTGGATAATATTTTCGTTTTTGTACTGATTTTTTCATACTTCGCGGTGCCCGCCGAATATCAACATAAAGTGCTGTTCTGGGGCATCATCGGTGCGCTTATTATGCGCGCCATTCTGATCGCTGTCGGCGCGGCCTTGATCTCCGAATTCCATTGGATCATATACATTTTCGGAGGTTTTCTGATCATCACAGGTATCAAAATGCTTGTGCAGAAAGAAATGGAAATTCACCCGGAATCCAATCCGGTTGTACGGTTTTTTAAAAAATTCATGTCCGTAACACCGAGTTTTGAAGGCGATCGTTTTTTTGTAAAAAAAGATGCCAAAACATGGGCCACGCCGCTTTTTGTCGTGTTGTTGATTGTCGAATTCACCGATTTGATTTTTGCCGTGGATTCGATTCCCGCGATTTTTGCGATCACCACCGACCCTTTCATCGTGTACACGTCCAATGTGTTTGCGATTTTGGGTTTACGCTCGCTGTATTTCGCCCTTGCCAGTGTGATTGAAAAATTTCACTTACTCAAGCTCGGTTTGGCGTTAGTACTCATTTTTGTCGGCGTGAAAATGACCATCGTTGATTTTTACAAGATACCGGTCGTCATCGCCTTAGCGGTGGTCGCTTCTATACTTTCGGTTTCCGTAATATTGTCACTGCTGATTCCCGCAAAATCTAAAACGGAAAAATCATGAATTTTTTGAACCGGCGACATATTTATGATCGCTTAGCAAGCGGCATCATTGCCGCGGGCGGATTTGCGCTGATCGTGATCATTTTAGGTATGATGGGTTTTATCATCAAACAGGCGTTGCCGCTTTGGTCCGGCGCTGAATTGTCAACAGTGTCGGCGATCGAATTAGCCCAAGATACCAATGATAAAAGTGCAATCAAGCTGATCGGTCAGGAGGAGCAGCGCGAAATTCTATTTGCTCTCACCGATAGCGGTGCCGTGCGTTTCATGCGTACCTCTGATCAAAAAGAACTGCAAACGTTTCACATCCCATTGCATAAGGATGAACACATAATCCATGCGATGGAAGCTTTTGCATCGCATCGTATCGCCTGTGTGACGGATCAAGGTCGTATCATCGAAGCGGAGATAAAATTTTCTTCGCAGTTCACCGGTGATCATCGTTCCATCATTCCCGAACTTCATATCCTCTCCGTACGAACGTCTTCAAAAACCAAAACGCCGGTCCGTGGTATTTCCTACGCCGTAACGGCTTCGGATGCGTATGTTGCCGTGGCGAAAGAGAATACGGCTTATTACTACAAATCATCAGACACGGTGCCGTCACTCGTCGTGACCGATGCGGTGATCCGCTCAATGGCTATCAATCCATTGCGCGAAGAAATCGTATTGGGATTGGAAGACGGGCACATGGAACGTTGGGATATACGCGAAACCAATGCGCCGACGCGGATCGAATCCGTGGCGGCTACCGCTCAAAACGGAATTGCGGTGACAGCGCTGGCGTATCTGATCGGCGATATCAGTTTGATCGTCGGAGATGAAGAAGGGCGTGTCTCGGGATGGATGGAAGTCAAGCATACCGACGGCAGCAAAAATTTTGCACGCATCCGTGATTTTGATCGGCACGAATCTTCGATACAAGCCATCACGGCTTCCTGGCGCAATAAATGTTTTGTAACCGCCGATGGCCGCGGTGTATTCAAACTGTTTCATTCAACCAGCAATCGGTTGCTGGTAGAACATAAGTTATCGTACGCGCCGTCGCAGTTGAGTTATGCACCCAAGGCCGACGGGTTAGTTTTCCTGAGCGGCGAAGGCAGAGTTGAAAATTTTGCATTGCATAATCCGCATCCGGAAAGCAATTGGCAAACGCTCTTCGGCGAAGTATGGTACGAGAGTTATGATGCGCCGGGTTATACTTGGCAATCTACCGGCGGCACGGATGATTTTGAACCCAAATTCAGTCTGATACCGTTGATTTTTGGTACACTCAAGGCAACCTTGTATGCGATGCTTTTTGCGGCGCCATTGGCTATCCTGGGCGCGTTGTATACCTCGCAATTTGCTCATCCTCGCATTCGTACGATCGTCAAACCGACCGTGGAAATTATGGCGGCATTGCCTAGTGTCGTCATCGGCTTTATCGCAGGTTTATGGCTTGCGCCGTTGCTCAAAAATGTGCTGATCGAATTTATCGCCGTGATAACGCTTCTGCCATTGTTGATCATTCTGTTTGTATTGTTGTTTGATAAGCTGCCCAAAAAATGGACGAATCCGTTTCGTCACGGCTATGAAGTATTTTTGATGTTGCCTGTCTTGGCGATTTCCATTTGGATCGGCTACATGGTCGGTTATTGGATTGAAACCAACATGCTTGGCGGTGATGTGCAAAACTGGCTTTATCAAACGCTCGGTATCCGCTACGATCAACGTAATTCGATCATTATCGGCATAGCGATGGCGTTTGCGGTGATGCCGATTATTTTTACGATTACCGAAGATGCACTCTCCAGCGTACCTAAACATTTGACCAGCGCTTCATTGGCATTGGGTGCGACGCGTTGGCAGACGGCGATCAAAGTGGTGTTACCCGCGGCCAGTGCGGCCATTTTTTCCGCCGTGATGATCGGTTTTGGTCGTGCGGTCGGTGAAACGATGATCGTACTCATGGCGACCGGCAATACCCCCATTATGGACTGGAGCATTTTTAACGGGATGCGTACGCTTTCCGCCAATATCGCCGTTGAAATCCCAGAAGCGCCTGAGGGTGGAACACTGTACCGCGTACTCTTTTTATCCGGTTTGTTGTTATTTGTGATCACGTTTGTGGTCAATACGCTGGCGGAAATAGTGCGTCAGCGTTTGCGAAAAAAATATGCATCCATGTAACGGAATAATGACGTGAAAAATCTTTTTAAAAGCGGCGATATTTTTTTGTGGTTCACCGGTGCCGTACTCGGTATGATCATGTTTCTCGTTGCGGGCTTGCTGCTCATCGTAAGCTTGCAAGGTGTGGGCGTTTTTTGGCCGGGCAGTGTGGCGGAAGTCGAACTCAAAGATGGACGACGTTTTGCCGGCGAAATCATGCAGGAGGAAAATATCCCGCTGACCAATGTGCCGGATGCATATAAAGAAGAAGTGCAAACGCGCATTCAAATCAAAACCGGTAATCGCGATATTTATGGGTTGGATTTCAAATGGCTAAACACATACGATATCGCGTCATTGCAGTATCCGGATGACTTCGTAATTATCGAACGGCGTGAATTCGGTAATTTCTACGGACGCGTGGCTTCGATTTCAGAAAACGGAACAATCATCGCCAGCGGAGCACAGGCGACCGAAACGTTGGATCAGTTTCTCCGCAAAGCCTTGGACGTGCATGATGAACAACTGCACCTCGAAAAAGGGGAAGGCGGTCGCATCAACCGGGCGATCGAGGATACGCGACTTGAAATCAAACGTCTGAAATTTTATAAAGAAGATACGCCGGAATTATTGTCGTCGCTTGAGGCGGAGATTCATCGTTTGCAAGAAGCGTATCAGGGCATTCAAAAACAATTGGAAACGTTGCATCTGAAAACGAGCGGCATGTATGTCAGCGTGATCACTACCGACGGTCAAACCCGCGATTTACCGGTGTCCAAAATCGTGCGTTTTTATCAACCCAATACGATGAATACGTTTGAGAAATCCGGTTTTTATATAAGCAAAATATTTGAGTATCTGACGGATGAACCGCGCGAGTCGAATACGGAAGGCGGCGTTTTCCCGGCTATATTCGGTACGGTGTTGATGGTGTTTTTGATGAATCTGGTCGTAGTTCCATTTGGCGTCGTGGCCGCGCTGTACCTGCGCGAATACGCGAAACAGGGAATCGCTGTACGATTGATTCGCATCGCGGTCAATAATCTTGCGGGCGTACCGTCGATCGTTTTCGGAATTTTCGGATTAGGTTTTTTTGTGTACTTCTGCGGCGGCACGATAGATCAACTTTTTTATCCGGATCGCCTTCCGACGCCGACATGGGGCACCGGCGGTATTTTGTGGGCATCGCTGACACTTTCTTTATTGACGGTGCCGGTCGTGATCGTTGCAACGGAAGAAGCCCTGACTACCGTTCCTAAAGGCGTACGGGATGCGTCGCTGGCGCTGGGTGCGACAAAGTGGCAAACCACATGGCGCGTGGTCATACCGGCTTCTACACCGGGTATTTTGACGGGTGTGATTTTGGCTATGGCGCGCGGTGCAGGCGAAGTGGCGCCGCTGATGATCACGGGTGTCGTTAAGCTGGCTCCCAATCTGCCGTTGGACGGATCGTTTCCCTTCTTTCATTTGGATCGCAAATTCATGCATCTCGGATTTCATATTTACGACGTGGGTTTCCAATCGCCCAATGTAGAAGCGGCCAAACCCATGGTGTTTATGACGGCGTTGCTTTTGATCACGATAGTGCTTTTGCTCAATCTGACGGCGATCATCGTGCGTGCGCGTTTACGAAAAAAATATCAAGGTTCGGCATTTTAATGTATATTCATAAAGAGAACACTATGGACATTCGTATCAGTATGGACAATTCCGCGCCGGGTGAATCAACACCGGAGCAAGTTTCACATCGTGTGAAAATCGTTTCGCGCGATATCAATATGTATTACGGCGCACACCATGCGCTCAAAAACATTTCGGTGGATATTCATGCCAACGAAGTCACCGCGTTGATCGGTCCGTCGGGTTGCGGTAAATCAACATACCTGCGCTTATTTAACCGGATGAACGATCTGATCGAAAACGTACGTATCGACGGTCAGATTCTCATGGAAGGGCAAAACATCTATGATAAAGATACGGACGTGGTGGAGCTTCGAAAAAAAGTCGGCATGATTTTTCAGAAGTCCAATCCGTTTCCTAAATCCATCTATGAAAATGTGGCATACGGTCCGCGCGTCAATGGTGAAAATAACAAAACCAAATTAGACGGCATCGTCGAACGGTGTTTACGAAAGTCGGCCTTGTGGGACGAAGTAAAAGATCGTCTTCACGCTTCGGCGTACGGATTGTCCGGCGGTCAACAGCAACGTTTATGTATAGCCCGTGCGTTGGCCGTGGATCCCGAAGTCTTATTGATGGATGAACCATGTTCCGCTCTGGATCCGATCGCCACACAAAAAATCGAAGATCTTATCGAAGAATTGAAGCGTGATTATACCATCGTCATCGTCACGCACAATATGCAACAAGCGGCCCGCGTGTCGGATAAAACGGCATTTATGTGGATGGGCGAGTTGATCGAATTTAACGCCACTAAAAAAATATTTACCTCGCCGGAGAAAAAAATGACCGAAGATTATATCACGGGTCGCTTCGGATAGAAAGACATAAACCTAACCATGAAAAGTTTTGAGAATAAAGGATTATAATACATGAAAGCTCAGTTTACGGAACAGCTCGGCCAACTTGAAAAACTTGTTATCGAAATGGGCAGCGTCGTTGAATCGCAGGTCAATAACGTCGTGACCGCGCTGCTGACGCACAATTCGGAATTAGCCCAGACCGTGATCAAACAGGACGAAACAGTCGATGCGTTGGAAATGCAAATTGACGAAGCCGTGCTTAATCTGCTTGCTTTGCATCAGCCTGTAGCGATGGATTTACGCGACATCATCGGTATTTCTAAGATCAACGGTGATCTTGAACGTATCGGCGATCATGCGCTCAATATCGCGCAGTCCGTGCTGGTGATCAATGAACGCAATTACCGCGGCATCCACGCACAGATATCCAAAATGGCCGATATTACGCGGGAAATGCTCAAAGATGCGATTGACAGTTTTATTCACAAAGACGCCGATCAGGCTATCGCGGTATGCCGACGTGATGATACGATTGACGATATCAATAAGTTCATGTTTGCGGATGTATTGGCCGGAATGATCAAAGACCCGCAGAGTATTCCGATTTCGATGGAGATCATTCGCATCAGTAAAAATTTCGAACGCATGGCTGATCTTTGTACCAATATTGCCGAGGACGTTGTGTTTATTCGTAATGCGAAGTCTATCAAACATCAGAAAGAACTACTACAACCAAAGTAAAGCGTATGTCTAAAAAACCAAAAACCATCCTGTGCGTTGACGACGAACACGATATCCTGGATATTCTAACGTACAATCTCAAAAAAGAAGGATACCAGGTATATACCGCGGACAATGGCGATAAAGCGATCACCATGGCGGAGAAAATTCGACCCGATATGGTTTTACTGGACATCATGATGCCGGGCAAAGACGGATTGGAAGTGTGTAAAGCGCTGAGAGCGAATCCGCACCTTAAAGATGCGCACGTTATTTTTCTGACCGCCAAAGCCGATGAAGTGGATGAAATCATCGGGCTTGAATTTGGTGCCGATGACTATGTAACCAAACCATTCAGCCCTCGCAAAATCGTAGCCCGCGTGAAAGCGCTGTTTCGCCGTGTCGAAGTCCAAAAAGAACTTACGGACGACAAAAAAAGCATCATTAAAATCGGCGGTATCGAAATCAACCGGATCAACTATACCGTACAAGTGGACGGCCAGGAAGTAAAATTTCTCCACAAAGAATTTGAATTGTTGTATTTTCTGATGAATCGGCCCAATATGGTGTTTTCCAGAAACAATCTTCTTTATCATGTGTGGGGCGAAGATGCATTTTTTGTGGATCGCACCGTGGATGTCCATATAACAAAAATTAGAAAAAAATTAGGCCCGTACGGCGATTGGATCGAAACCATTCGCGGTGTGGGTTATAAATTCATACAAAACGCCTGATCATGAAAAAAATCAGTTCGCAGATTTCATATGCGACGATCGCACTTTTCCTGGTAGGAATCGTAGCCCTTCTTTTCGTTGTAGATAATCTTCTTCGCAAAAATCTCCAACACGAACTGATCGAAAACCTTAAAGTTCATTGCTTACTGATTGATGAACTATTGCCGGTACAGCCGGATTCGCTGGAGCGGGAAATCCCTATGTATTCGCGTATGGCCGGCGTGCGTATCACCGTGATGGATATCCAGGGTCGTGTATGGGCTGATTTTGACGGTACGCGTTTTACACGCACCATCGAAAATCACATCATGCGTCCCGAGATACAAATGGCGCTGAGCGATGTGGCGGGATTCGGTTATGCGATACGGCATTCCGGTACCGTGGATCAGGATTTGGTTTATACGGTGTATAAGTCGCCTAAACAGCGTTTTGTGCGCGTCGCTCAAAATCAATCGTTCATTGACGGCATTACATCACAAGTCCGATTTACGTTTTATTTGGCGTCCGTATTGGTCGTCGGATTGATGCTGTTTCTTACCGTTCGTATAGCCAAACGCATCACGCGTCCTTTGACTGAGATCATACAGGCTTCGTCGGAAATCAAATCCGGAAATTATGATAAAGAGATCATTGTCCGTGAAGACAATGAACTCGGCGAATTGGGTCGTACACTCAATGCCATGTCGGCCAAATTGAAAGACGATATCAAACAGCTCAATAAAGTACAGGAAATCAGAAAAGATTTTGTGGCCAATGCTTCGCATGAATTGCGCACTCCGATCAGTTCGGTACGCGGGTATATCGAAACATTGCTGGACGGTGCGTATCATGACGAAGAAGTGAGCAAAAAATTTCTTGAACGCGCGCATTCTAATATTTTGCGTCTTGAAAATATCGTCAATGATATGCTGGACCTTTCCCGTTTGGAGTCCCGCGATCAATCGCTGAGTCTGCGCTATTTTAATGTCGAACAAAGTCTGCGTAATATTGTTGCTGATTTTGAAGAGGTGGCACGGCGTAAAAATCTGGATTTGGCATGTACGGTCAATTTGCCCTCGGATTTCAAATTTATCGCGGACCCGTATCAGTTTGATAAGGCCGTATTGAATCTCGTAGAAAACGCCGTCAAATATACGGAAAAAGGGCGCGTGGATGTGCGCGCAAAGTTTGAGAATAAGAAACTAGTGGTCGAAGTTGAGGATACCGGCAACGGTATCAAACAAGAAGATACGGAGCGTATTTTCGAACGTTTTTATCGTGTGGACCGTGGTCGTTCACGGGAACAAGGCGGGAGCGGTCTGGGGCTTGCTATTGTCAAACATGTTATGGAAATTCATAAGGGAACTGTACGTCTCGAAAGTGAAGTCGGGAAAGGTTCCCGCTTTATTCTCACTTTTCCTGTGTGAGTCGTATGAAATCAATACAATTACTCTCGCAGCTTGAGCTTACCTGCATCAAACCCGATGACCATCAAAAACGATTTCAGATCATGGATGGAGCCGACGTGGTCGGTGAGCTGAGCTATGCCAAATCGGCGGGCACACTTGCCCGCGCCGAGTCCGGCGATGCGATTTGGACGTTCAAACGATGCGGTCTTTGGAAGCCGTACATCTCAATCCGTAAAGAGGGCACGCACACCAATCTGGCGCGCATCGTTCTCGGTTGGCACAATGTGCTGATGTCGGAGCCGCCACTCCGGCGCGTACATTTTCGCAATTCGAGCTTTTGGCACAACGAATGGTCGTGGGTGACCGATGAAGATGAAACGATCATGAAATTCAAACCGACGCATGATCATCATATGCGCGGGAAAATTGTGATTCATGAAAAATTTCGTCAGGACGGATGGCTCATGATGATGGCATTGCTGGGCTGGTATATGCTGGTTTCGCTTGAAGATGAAGCCGGCGATACGATGGTCGTGATGTCCTGATTCAGTTGGGTGCGTCGGTGATTTTGCCGCCTTCGACACGGATAATGCGTTTGGGAAGCGCCTTCACGATGTTATAATCGTGGGTGGCCATAACGATGGCTGTGCCTTCCGCGTTTATTTTGGTCAGCAGCTGCATGATCTCCATCGAAGTATCCGGATCAAGATTACCGGTCGGTTCGTCAGCGAGGATCACCATCGGTTCGTTGACAAGTGCGCGTGCGATGACGACGCGCTGTTGTTCGCCGCCGGATAATTCGTACGGCATGCTGTTCTTTTTGGTGGAAAGCCCTACTTGGGCCAGTGCACGCATCACTTTTTTCGGAATTTCGCTTTTGGGCGTCTCCGTGACGAGCAACGTAAACGCTATATTATCGTAAACCGAACGATCCCGTAATAACCGAAAATCCTGAAATACAATACCCAGCTGTCGGCGCAGGTAAGGGATTTCCTTTTTTTTGACATTCGATGATTCAAATTCACCGATGCGCACCTGACCTTCTTCAGGTATGATATCCATATATAATAATTTAAGCAGTGTGCTTTTGCCGGCACCGCTAGGTCCCAACAAATATACGAACTCACCCGGAGCGATGCGTAGCGAAGCGTTTTCCAAGCTGGTGCGATTGCGATAACGTACGGTTACGTTTGAAAGTTCGATCATCGGTTACTCCGCGTCTTTTACGACAAACGCTTTGGGAAACGTTTTTTTCAATTCATCGGCTTTCGCGCGGTCCTCAAACCCGCCGATCCATACCTTGTACATACCGTCGGTATGGGAAATTTTAGAGCGTACTGATTGTTTGGATTCGGCTTCCGTTTTTGCTTTTTGCGCTGCCGCTTCAGTAGAAAAAGATCCGATTTGAAGCCAGAAAAGTTCTTTACCGGAAATCTTCGGCGTAGCCATATCTTTCATTTCATGGATCCACGCATCGGGATAACCGTTTTGTATTAGTTTCTGTTTGGCGGCATCGGCTTCTTCCCGTGTCATAAAATCGCCGACCCAGACGCGCCACTTGCCGTCGGTTTTGTCATCCAAAACATACACGGCTTTTTTCCATGTGGTATCGGCGGAGAGCGATGTATAATTTTTCTGTGCGTTGGAGGGACTGCCTGCAAACACCTGTACGCGGAAACGCGCCTGGATCGTGGGCTCGTAAGTTTTATAAGTGATCGAATCGGGCGCAGGCGTCATCGGGCTTACCGTATCCGGGGGAGTGATCATATCATTGGGTAGTTTTTCATCGGCCAAAAAATCTAATTTTTCTGATTTATTTTTTTCCGACGTCTCAAGCGCTTTGGCAAAGTCGGCATCGGATTTAGCCGCAGGCTGCGTGGTTTTACAAGAAACTACCGTAAGCACAGCCGCAATGGTCACAATCATCAAACGCATACATTTTCTCCGATAGGTGTATTAAAACAAATTACTTTTTTCGCGCAAATAGCTGTATGAATATATACCCGTATCATGTCCGTCCGACCAGGTAAAACGCAGAGCATAGCGCCCGACTTCCTGCACGTCCGACATCGTAATATCCGCAAATTGCTCCGGATACAGTGGGTTGGCTTCTCCGCCGTGTTTGGTCGTGTCACAATTGGCGCAGGGGCATGCTGCGCGCAGATAGGCGTACGGTAACTCGCTGAGTTTTCCGTCGGCCCATTGGATCGTGACTAATTTTTTACCGCGGTCTATCGTGACGTCCGTAGCGGTTTCGTGATTCAGCATAATGATTTCAAAAAATTTATGGTTTCGTTTTGTACTATCGTTTTATCAAAATCCAACGTGGCTAAATGATACGTGTTTTCGAGAACAACTTTTTTCTTTTGGGTCGAAGCGACGCGGCGATAAATCATGTCCTGGTTGCGAAAATCAAACGTATGATCTTCACGTCCGTGTATCGTAAGCAACGGGCAAGCTACATTGCCGATCTCGGCCCGCAGCGATTTCAACAGTTTGAGCAACTCATGAATACTGGCATACGGCATGCGTGTGTAATGCACTTCCGTTTGTTTGACGCGTTCATCTTTGACATCCGGCCCGTACAATTTTGGTTTGTGTTTTATGAAATGTTTGACTAACGGCACCAACCCAATGCCGGTATTATAGATTTTTAATCCCGATGCGATGGTAACTACACCGTCTACAGCACGGTTTCGCGCCGCGAGCAATAAAGCGAGGCATCCGCCCATAGATTGTCCGGCGATAAAAACTTTGTTGTAATTTTTTTTCATTTCTAAAAAAGCAATATTAACCGCTTCATACCATTCCGACCAATAACGTGTAGCGAGGTCGTCGGGTGTAGTACCGTGTCCCGGAAGCAGTATGCCGCGTGCATCCATGCCGTTTTCATAAATTCTCTTTCCGAGTTCGCGCATCGAGTGGCAACTGGAAGTGAAACCGTGGACTAATAGTACGGCGTTACGTGCCGGGGTTTCCGAAGTGTAAAAGAACGGTTCGGCGCCGGGCATGAGCTCCGGGGTCATATCACTTAAACGCCGCGAGGCGCTGCATAATACCGCTGATATCAAAGCCGTCAGTAGTGCCTTCATTGGCCAATTTATCAATGAGTTGCGCCATACCAAGGACGGCAACATTCACGTTTTCGATCATATCGGGCGTCAGGAGTGGTTTCCCGTCTTTGACGACTTTGAATCCGTCTTCCAGCGCACGCCCGATCTCTTCGATAGGGGTCAGACCGAGCATACGTGCTGCGCCTTTCATGCTGTGGGAAGTGCGGTGAAGCTGCTCAATCGCTGCAGGATTGGAAGGGTTCGCAGCAATTTCTTTCATCTTATCGTTAAGTATCTGAAGATTTTCGGCGCTCTCGGCTTTGAAAACGGCCATAATCTCCATCATTTCTTCTTTGGAAAATTCCATACACACCTCGGAATGTTTCAGGTCGGTGAATGTAGGCGATTTCTCTAAAAACTTCAATTTGTTTTCCGCACGAATAATTCCTTTAGCCTTTGCTCTTTTTTTATGACATTGGTGAATACAACGGAGCACACGATGGAAATTGTTTTAGCAACAAGTAATCCCAAAAAAGTAAAAGAAATGAATGCTATTATGAGCGGGATGCAAGTCCGGTTCAGACGGCTGAATGAATTTTCTGATGTACCGGAAATCATTGAGGACGGATTGACGTTTAAGGCCAATGCATTAAAAAAAGCGCACGTGATATTTGAGCATACGGGGATAATGGCGCTCGCGGATGACTCGGGTATCGAAGTGGATGCGCTGGGCGGAAAACCCGGTGTTTTTTCGGCACGGTATGCCGGCCCGTCACAAGACGATCGTGCTAATCTGGAAAAATTGTTACGGGATACAGAGCATGTGCCGGATGAAAAGCGTACCGCGCGCTTTCATTGCGTCATCGCGCTGGTGTGGGGTCAAGCCGGTAATGCGATGGAAAAAACATTTCACGGTGTGATGGAAGGCGCGCTTCTGCGTGCGCCGCGCGGAACACATGGTTTTGGCTATGATCCTATTTTTATGGTGCCTCAATACGATGGAAAAGCCGCCGCGGAATTAGATCCTGATCTTAAAAATAAAATCAGTCATCGCGGTCGAGCGTTGGAACAGTTTAAAACATTTTTTGAAAAAGAATTTTCTATACGATGAAAAATAACCTTTTTAAAATTACATCCGTTCTAGCGGTGACGCTCATCGGTATCGTGGTGAGCTGCAAAAATGATCAAACAAAAAATTCGGTCAACCTATCGGCCGATTCAAACATCGTAAAAAACGATACAATGTTGCTATCCAAAGTAATGCCTAAAGGGATTATTACACGATTGCCGGGTTCAGATTCGGTTGTAGCGCTGACATTGGATGCCTGTGAGTCACTGATCCCTTCTTATTTTGACACTACGATTTTAAACTATTTGTTGCTTGAGCGTATTCCGTTTACTCTGTTTATGACGGGCAATTTTGCCGTACGAAATCGGGAGACATTACGTATGTTGGCGGGTTATGAATGGATAGATATTCAAAATCATTCCTACCATCATCACCTGCACATGGAGTCGCTGAGTGACAGTGCGGTTGTAGCCGAAGTGAGATCGGCGGAAGATACTATTTTTTCGATCACGGGCCGACGAACAAAGTTGTTTCGTTTTCCGGGCGGAAATTACGATACGCTGACATTAAATCGTGTCGAACACTTGGGCTATCGCGTCGTCCACTGGAGTTTCGAAAGTGGGGATCCGGACAAAAAAATTACGCCACAAAAGATGATTCCGTGGGTTACATCCAAAACACGACCGGGGGGTATTTTGATTTTTCATATCAACGGCCGCGGGTATGCTACAGGCAAGGCTTTACCGGAAATCGTCACGCATCTGCGTAACACCGGTTATCACTTTGCGAAGCTTAATGACTACACCTTCGCCGAATAAGTGATTTTTATTCCTCTTCCTCTTTTTCCCAATTGATTTTACCGAGCATCGTACCCATGATGTCTTTGTAGCTTACATGCGATTCGATCCAGTCTTTGCTTAACGACGAATTTTGATGAAGGCCTTCCAAAACAAACTCCATCGCTGTTGCCAAGGTCATCGCGTCTTTGTTTTCTGTTTTCATGTATTTGGCGGCGACATCGCGTAAGCCGGGAATGGATAATAATTTGGCGTTGTACGATGCAAAAGATTCTTCGTTAGAAAGCTCCAGTTTGTTGCCGGTGGAAAACCAACTAAGGATGGATTGGTACGTCGGGAGATTTTTTTTGTTGAGCGGGTCGGGAAAGTATTGTTTAAATGTCGCTTTGACGGCGCGCCCGATCAATACTTTAGCGACAGAGGCCATACCTTGTTGTTCGCCTTCATAGACGAGTTCGATTTTTCCGGTGATCGAAGGGATGAGATAAAACAAATCGCAGATACGCGGAAAAGATGTTTCTTCGTGCAATAGTATCATGCGTCGCTCGATGGTGCTCAGAAGGTTTTCCATGCACGAAATCGTAAGCCGGGCGCTTACTCCGGATTTTTGATCAATGAATTCACTGCCGCGCGCTTGAAAGGCGATATTTTCGACAATCTCACGGAAATAATCGGGTATGGCGATCGTAGCCGGATTTCGATCTTCCCACGCTTCCTGACGTGTGATACGAATGCCGTCCTCTATTTGTGTGGGGTAATGGGTCAGGATTTGCGAGTCAATACGATCTTTGAGCGGCGTGATAATGCTGCCGCGATTGGTATAATCTTCGGGATTTGCCGAAAAGACAATCATGATGTCCAGCGGGATACGAATATTGAACCCGCGAATCTGAAAATCTTTTTCTTCCAAAATATTAAACAAACTAACCTGAATGCGCGGTTGGAGATCGGGTAATTCATTGATGGCAAAAATGCCGCGGTTGCTGCGAGGGATAACACCAAAGTGCATGACGCGTTCATCGGCGTAGTGAAGTTTTTGGGTAGCCGCTTTGATCGGGTCGATATCGCCGATCAGATCGGCGACGGTTACATCGGGTGTGGCCAATTTTTCACCGTAGCGCTCATGGCGCGGCCACCATGTGATCGGTGTGGCATCACCGTATTTTTCCACGGCATCTTTGGCCGCTCGTGAAACCGGATCAAATGGATTGTCGTTGAGCGGTGCCTCTTCGATGACGGGGATTTCTTCGTCTAAAAGATTGGTAAGGCTGCGCAGAATACGTGTCTTAGCTTGTCCGCGTAATCCCAATAGGATAATATCGTGTTTGGATAAAATAGCATGAATGAGTTCAGGTATAACGGTTTTATCATAGCCGATGATATTGGGAAAAATTGTTTCGCCCTGTTTCAGTTTGCGCATCAGATTGCGCCGCATTTCATCTTTGACCGATAAAGCTTGATAGCCTGAAGATTTGAGTTCGCCGAGCGTCCGCGGTTTTGCCATATATATCCTCTATTGTAAAGTGGTCTTAATCTAATACGATTATAGGTGATCTTCAACGCTCAGGTTTGAGAATTGTGCTGATAAAAAAAAGCCGCTTCGGTTTAACGAAGCGGCTTATGTCGACAATGTAAATCAAATTATTTTTTCGTCGTGTCTTTACCGCTGAAAGGTACCGGCATAGACGGAGGTACTTTGGAGTTGAGTTCGTTGAGCAGTGTTTCCGTCAGGTCGTGGCCGGTTTCGCCGTATACGATCAATCCTTCGACGGGCGTGCCAAGGATAACGGTATATCCGTTATCTTTACCGTATTTTTGAATAAACGTGCTGATGTCCTGGAAAATAGGTTCCATCAGTTGGGATTGTTTTTGATTGACCTGTTGCTGCAGTGATTGCTGCAATTGGTAAAATTCGGATTGTTTACGTTGAAAGGATTCCATCTGCGGTGCCATAGCGGCCGAACTTAAGACTTTAGATTTTTTTTCAAGGTCTTCGCCGATGGTTTGCAGCTCCGCATAACGCTTTTGCAAGTCAGCTTGGAAAGGCGCTGTTTCTTCTTGCAGTTTTTGCTGAATTGCGAGCGCGGGTTTGTACTGTGCAAGCAACGCATCCGATTTGATGAAGCCGACTTTGGAACCGCCTTTTTCGAGCGAAGTTACTTTGACGAATAAAATGATCATACCGATCAGAAGCAAAGCGCCGAGCGCCACGCCGGCGTAAAGCAGGTTCTTAGAATTATTTCCGGATTCTTGAGACATGGGATTCTCCTTGTTATTTTATGATAATGTAGGAATTTGTTTGTGTTGATCGGCGGCGATCAAGGTGCTGATATTCATCAGCACGGGAAACATCTCCGTATCACGCGCCAAATTTTCGACCGTTGCGGACTTGACAGCGATGGCGTGACGTTCATTGAATACCGCAAATTTGAATCGGCATTTTTCAAATAATTCGATCAATTCCGTCTGAATAAAAGGATTTTCAAACGTATGTTGAATCGTTTCTTTATCATAATTGGAAAAAACGATCCCGTGGCGTTGGTACGCATACCGGCGCGCATTGAGCACCATCGGTGCATAAAATTCTACGTCCAAAGATTCGCGAATATCCACGCGCGGATTGACAATAACCATCTGAAACGGCTGGGGTACCCGTACAGCGATGGTGATAAGCCCTTGCTCACCGATAATCGTTTTTTGATCCGCGGTTTCTTTCCCCAAAAAAGTTAATGAAATGCGTATATCCGTCTGGCCGTCGCGAATACTATAGCTGCAACCGCGTTCGCTGATCAATCCCCGGGATGTCGCATGCTCCCGGTGAAAATGCCTGAGCTGTACATGGTTATGCGTAGCCGTTATGGCAAACACTTCCATCACGTCGCGATCATCCAAAATATAAGACCAGTAACGTCTGATCAAAAAGACCACGCATGTGAGAACGGAAACAAACCCTAGGATCAAAAGAAAGGCCTCGTATTCGCCGTCGATAGCGCGGCGGAGATCTTTGATGAGCCAACCCGCTCCGACAACGATGGTAAGGGCCAGCACGGCGTACCAAAAAAACCGATAACGGAGGACTGCGTAAATCGCCTGCACGTCAGACAGCCTGATTGGGGGTAACGGGTTTTGCAGCGCCGAATTTTTTTTCTTCGCCTCGCATCAAACGCCGTATATTTTCGCGGTGAGTAAAAGTGATGAGCGCCATGACAAAGAGACTAAAACCCAACAAGTAATCGGAAACAGGTAGTTGTAACACAAAACGCTGGATAAAAACAACGATTGGAAAAACCCATGAACCGATGATTGAGCCCAGGGAAACATAGCGTGTGAGCGCAAAAATCAGAATAAATGTTGCGAAACAAATACCGACAGGTAACGGTGCTACACCCAATACTGCGCCGGCCATGGTTAAAACGCCTTTTCCGCCTTTGAATCCGAAAAATATGGTCCATATATGCCCGGCAACAGCGGCGATAGCCGCTAAGATTCGTACCAGAGTGATCTCCAACGGTGTCGCATCAAATGCAGAGTATAAGGCATCAGTAAGCCACAACGATGAGATCAGACCTTTGAGAATATCAATAATGGCGACGACAGCTCCCCAGCGTCCCCCGAGCAATCGGATCGCATTGGTCATACCTGCATTGCCGCTACCGTAGGTGCGAATATCCACACCTTTTATCCAACGGGATATTAGAATACTCGGACTGATTGAGCCTAGGAGATAAGCTATTATAAGTATTGCTAAGAGTGAAATCATGATGTTCTCTATGTTACTGAACGGCGCATGATACGTAATAATGTAAGAAAATTCAATGTTATATTTGAAATGTGTGAGATACTCTAAATACATCAAACCCTCATGCTGACCAAACATGAGGGTTTGTTATTAAGAAAAGGAGGAGGATTCAAAACGGGTACAGTCTAAATCTGTGTATGCCGAAAGCCGCCGGGCGAATCACTGATACGACCATTCAAGCGTTGAGTTTTTCCCAGATTCACAATGATTGCAGGGATTTGATCCATGTCCGTAGATTTATCAAGAAAAAAATCGGCACCATAAAATATGCATCGGCTTTTAAATTGAGGATACGGATGTTGCGTAAACATGATAACAATCGGGGGTGAAGACAGGTTTTTGATCTGAGTCAAAACACCGACGCCGCTGCCATCCCGCATTTTGATGTCCAGTATGACAACGTCAGGACGTATTGTGCTTACGGATTCTAACGCTTGTGCGGCACGGGCTTCAGTTTCTATAAAAACATCCCGGCATTCCTCCGTAATCAACGTTTTTAAACGCTCTCGTATAAGCTCCGAATCATCTATGATCAGTATGCGCATATACTTATTCCGTAAAAAATAAAAATTTAGTGTTCGAACGATCGTGCAAGAAAATATATAAAACCGAGCAGAATGAATATAATACATCACGTGATCATACTAGAACACAATGTCTGATTAGATATTGATGCCTACATAAGATAATCAAAATTAAGTTATTTGTCTGTAGGTAAATGGCTGAAAATCGTGTAGGTAATTTACCTACAAATCTTGATGAGGCAGGATTAAGTTTAAATTAATCAAAGCAAGGTAAAACAAAACAACCTGCGATGAGTTCGCAGGTTGTTTATGTTAAAATCAAAATGGGATCAATTCATCGCGATTTTTTCGAGGACATCACCGATACGATCAAATTCGCTGGTTTTGTCAAAAAAATAGTCGGCTCCATATTGGAGGCAACGATCCCTAAACTGTGGATAAGGGTACTGTGTAAACATAATAATAACCGGCGGTTTTGGCTCGGATTTTAGTTGTTTAAGGACTTCGATGCCGTTCCCTCCGGGCATCTTAATGTCCAAAATTACTACATCCGGTTTTTGCATGATAGCCTGTCGAATTGTATCAGGCGCCGTTTCCGCATGACCGACTAATTCCAGATTTTTATGCAACTCATGTATTAATGATGAAAGGCGATCATACACTAGCGCTGAATCATCTGCAATCAGTATTCGCACAATACCCCTTTTCTCTTTTGTCCCCTAAAAGAGACTCTTATTATTTTACGATAATAGACCCAAGTAACATTTGAAATATAATGTTCGAAATCACGAAAGTATGTAGGTATTTTTCTGAAAATATTGTAGGTAAATTACCTACAAGATTTATTTAAACTAAACATTTACAATATAAACATATAACTGTTTAAATTTATTTTAAGGGTTATATAAAACTGCTTTGATCCAATCCACTCAGGTGTTCGATCATTAGGAAATGAAATGTGAATCAAGGAGAATGAAAAAAATTAGTTGGTATTCAGAGGATCAGCGGAGGCAAACAAGATTCAATACACAAAAAATAAAAACACAAAGTAGAATTTACTCGACTAATTTTTTTTGAATGGCGTAGCGGATAATTTCGGCATTAGATGTTAGATTCATTTTTTCAAGAATACGGTCTCGCATCGAATTAACCGTTTTGGGGCTGATGCTGAGTGCTTCACCGATCTCTTTGGGTGACAATCCTTGTGCGATCAAGCGCATAACCTCGTATTCACGATCCGATAGATTGGTATGGGGTTCATCCGCTCCGGTATCTTTTTCAGCTAGGATCATGGCTACAGCTTTGGTGATAAATTTTTTTCCGGCCTTTACTGTACGAATTGCTTCGACCAGCTCGTCCGATGCGACGGATTTATTGATATATCCCATAGCGCCTAGGCGAATCGCACGTTCGGCGTATTGGCTTTCCGGATAAGCCGTTAGTATCAGAACCGGTAATTGAGGTCTTATCATACGCACCTGTTTGAGTGCTTCTAATCCCGTGACACCTGGCATCGAAATGTCCATCAACGCGACATCAAATATTTCCGTCTGAATGCAGCCAATTAATTCGTCGGCATTCGACGCGTGTGTGATGTGGCAACGCGGATAACGTTCTAGTACCGTTTCGGCAAGGCCTTTGCGTACGATAGCGTGATCATCAGCAATAAGAATGCAAGCTATGGGAGCGGGCTGTTCCATAATGTGGTTTACGAAATGGGGTTAATAATTGGCAGAGATACATGTACTACGGTACCTTTACCTTGTTCGCCGGAGATTGTGATTTCGCCTTGTAAATGTTGAATACGTTCACGCATGCCCACAAGACCCAATGAATGGGGGCTGTTGAGTTGTACTTTGGTAATACCTTTTCCGTTGTCGCGAATAATGAGATGAAGATGTTCATGTTCGGCGAAAAACTCAATAACGACTTCCGTAGCTTCGGCATGGCGCATCACGTTCGTCAGTGTTTCCTGAAAAATACGAAACAGCGCAGTGCCTTGCTCATTGGTGACCGGTGTATCGCCTTGTTCCAGATAACAACGGCACTGAAGGCCCGTACGCTTTTCAAATTCCGATGCTTGCCATTCGATGGCGGCCGAAACACCGAGATCGTCCAGAAGTCCCGGACGCAATTCGCTGGCAATTCGCTGGACACTTTTAACGGTGGCGTCGATGAGTGAACTCATCGTGTTAGATTTTTCTTTGAGGGAAGGGTCTTCAGGGAGGCGTTTTTGTATCCAGGAAAGATCCATTTTCAGTGCGGTCAGTTGTTGACCCAGTTCATCATGCACTTCGCGCGAAATCCGCGTACGCTCTTCTTCACGGACCCGAACCAAGTGATCGGAGAGATCGCGCAGCTGTTTAGTGCGCTCTTCGACCCTCTTTTCCAATTCGTCATGCGCATGCTGCAATTCATCTTTCTTCTGATTTAAAGCTGCCGTGCGTTCGATTACGATACCTTCAAGTCTGCGGTTCATCGCTTCAATATTGCGTACACGAGCGGAATAAGCAAATAGTAAAATTCCAATCAGCGCGGCAAATAAGATCGTTCGGAACCACCACGTTTCCCAATACGGCGGGCGGATCACAATCGGAAAACGAAGACCGTCGCTATTCCAAATCTGATCGTGATTGGAAGCGCGGACCAGGAGCGTGTAATTTCCCGGATCAATGTCCGTATATTTTACGATGCGATTTTTTCCTGTTACAAAATTCCAATTTTCATCAATACCATCCAGTTTGTAGGCGTATTGATTTTTTTCGGGGACATAAAAATTGAGTGCGGAAAAGGAAAAGCTAAAAAAATTCTGATCATAATCTAAATGAAGATCGTGTTTGTAAGGAATGCTTGTATCCAATTTAGTGGGTTTGTCAAAAAGCCTGAAATCCGTAAGCGCTAGTCGCGGTGCTTGTTCGTGAGGTACGATAGCGCGCGGATGAAAGATATTAAATCCATTAACACCGCCAAATAGAAATTCGCCTTCACGCGTGCGAAGGCAAGCATTCGGTTCAAATTGATCAGCTTGTAAACCGTCATCGGATGTATAAACAGTAAAAACGCGGGAAGTATCGGATTTTGTTTGCATCCGAATAATACCGCGATTACTGCTCAGCCACAGATTGTCATTTTCATCGCCGATAATACCGTAAATGACATTGTTAGGCAAACCGTCTTTACGGGTGATGCGTTGAAATTTCTGTGTAAGTGGATCAAAGCGATTTAACCCGTTAGCCGTGCCGATCCATAGATAACCTGACTTATCCTGATAGATGCTATATACGTGGTTATCTGAAATCGTGAAGGCATCCGCCGTGTTTTTGGAAAACGTCATAAATTGTTCGGTTTGTCGATCAAAACACATCAAGCCCCGCAGTTGTGTGCCAATCCATAGTTTTCCTCTGTTGTCCATATAGAGTATTGTTAACATCTCATGTCGGATATTCTGATCTCCTAATTTGGTTACTCCATAGGTTTTAAATTGCTCATTTTTTGGGTCATATCGCACAAGTCCGTTGCGATAAGTTGCAATCCAGATGAACCCTTCGTTGTCTTCGACAATGTCATATACGCGGTTGGCAGTAAATTGACCTTGCGTCGTCGAACGGCGATAGGATTTCATTGTCCTACGTGCAGGATCATAACATTGCAGCCCACTCTGATGCGTACCGATCCATATTTTACCGGAGCGATCTTCGAAAACGCGGTGTATTTGACGATCTCTCAGTGCATCGGAACTATCGGGACTATATCGCAAATGTTCAAAACGATCCGTAGTGCGGTCCCACCGCGAAATGCCGTCATCCGTACTGATCCAGATTGAACCATCGTCGCTTTCGGTGAAGCTGCGTACTACATTATGGATCAGACTGTGCGGATCCAACGGGTTTTTTTTGTAGTGAACAAAACGCGGCTCCATTCCGCTGATTTGTGTTACACCATTGGAATACGTACAAACCCAGACGATGCCGTCGGTAGATTGGTAAATATCATAAATATACTCATCGGTAAAAATGGCCGGCTGATTAGGCGTGTTGCGGAAATTAAGAAATGTGTCGCCGGTCATCAAGTTAATGCCGCCTTCGGTGGTACCTATCCACAATCGGCCATAGGCGTCGCGTAGAATCCGGCGAACACGGTTGTGGCTTATAGTGTTTGGGTTCTTATTTTCAAACGTAAAAAATTCCCATTGTTTCGTTGTGCGGTCAATTTTCCCCAGCCCTTGCGGTGTACAAACCCATAAGGTATTACCTCTGTCTATCGGATCTTCATACACATCCCAAATCGTACTAAAATTGAAATGAGGGGGCACAACCAGATCGTCATATATCTTTGAAAATTTATTGGTCTCCGTATCCATTACGCAGAGACCGCCGGCAGTTGTTCCGATCCAAAGTTTTTTTTCTGCCGTGCCACCTGCGTTATGAACTTGGCAAATTGCTCGAATCAAATTGGATGATACACTTTTGCTATCGTTGGGGTTGTGTAAGAATGACTCGAAATCCGTTGGATTGGTTTGCCGTAACTTATTGAGCCCTACGTGCGTGCCGATCCACAATGTGCCGTAACTGTCTTGATATAATACATTGATATTATTATTGCTGATAGATGTCGGCTGCATCGGGTCATGAAAAAACTTTTCGAAGCGGCCTGTGATGGGATCAAAACGGTTGAGTCCGTCTTCCGTTCCGACCCAAATACGTCCGTCTCGATCTTCGAGCAATGCCGTTACATAATTGTGAGAAATGGAAAAACTGTCGTTTTCGTCGTGCTGAAAGACAAGGAATTCATACCCGTCAAAGCGGTTGAGGCCTTCGCGTGTACCAAACCACATAAATCCGTCCCTGGTCTGAAGCGCGCATGTTACCAGATTTTGAGATAATCCATCTTCGAGCGTATAGGATCGCACCTGGAAATGGCGTTGTGGTTTAGCGTCTCCGCCTTGGACGGCGTAACCACAAACCATGATCCATATGCACAATACCGTTGCAAAACGACGCCGTGGGGACATTTGAAAAAAGATTAATGAATTGAGATCGGTGTAGTGAAAACTAATCGAAAAGAGTCGAAAAAAAAAGTGAAAAAATATTATTTAATCCGTGCCTGATTTGTAACGTCAAAATCTATTTTTTAGGACCGATGCGCGTAAGTAATAAACCGGTGGCTACGGTGTCTCCGTCTTGGTCACGGATATCAACCCGTACGGAGATGTCGCGCGTTTCGGCTGTCGCCACGATCTCGGTTTGGCATTCTCCAACAAGTGTACCCCGTGCCTTTTTTTGATAATCCACCGCGATATTTTTTACGATAAAACGCGCATCCTCCGGTAATCCGCATACCAACGCAAGATTGCCGGTGTATTCCGCGAGGTTAGCAAGAGCAATGGCATGTATCGAACGCAGATGGTTGCGCACTTTACGCCGATCCCGTAATAAAACACGCGCATAACCGGGTTTGAGTTCTAAAACGCGGGCTGATATGCTCCCGGTGTAGGGTATGTAGCGGTTGACAAAACAACTGAATATCAAGGCACCCAATGGAAGTTTATTCAAAAATAACCATTGACGGTGTATAGCGTTGCGTCCTTCAGTTTGCATAAATCGTTATCGGGGTTTAGATGAAATACAATTCCATTCAGTTCATATACTTATTGTAAAGGAAATCCGACTAAATTCCAATTGAATTGTGTCTGTGAAAAGACTACTTTACGCGCGAATTTAAAGAAAATGTTAATATGAAGAAAATCGATTTTTTAGATTGGTCACTTGACGCTTGGTTTTTAGCGTTATGTTTGATGTTGTGTTTAACATGTATGGCCTTCAGTTGTTCATTGAACGCACAGGAAAAAGACACGGTTATTTTGCGCGACTCCGCTGTAACCGAGGGCGACAGCGTGGACACGTTTAATGCCACAGTACAGAATGTGGTGAATGAAACTCGACGTATCGTCAAACGACGCGCCCAAGCCGCATCGCGTTTTCTGAACGAACGCTACATCATCGTCATTGACCCAGGCCATGGCGGCACAAAGTACATAGACAAAGGGAATTCGGCCAAATTGGATGGCATCGAATACCACGAAAAAGACATGATGTTTGAATATGCACAGCTAGTGGAGAAAAAATTAGCCGCGGCAGGATATGAAGGACTGCGAAAAACGAAAGAAGCGGCGGATGATTCGTCGCTATCCATTTACACGCGTGCCGGTCGTGCGGCCAAATTCGGAAAAGATGCAGGCAAAAAAGTTCTTTTTGTCAGCCTCCACTGGAATAATTTTGAAGATCCTTCGGTCGGCGGTACGGAGATATATATCAAAGAAAGTCAAAATTACAAAAGTCGTAAATTGGCGGAATTTCTGCGCGGTTCGATGAGTCATATTTTACAAATGCACGGTGCCGGTCAAAATATTACGGGTATCGTCGAACGCGATTATCGTGTGCTGCGCGAAATGGATACCGGTGTTTTGATCGAAATCGGGTACGCAAGCAACCCCGGCGACCTCCGAAAGATGCTGTCACAAAAAGACGAGATTGCCACCGCTATTGTCAATGGCATTGATGCGTTTGCGGAATATATGCAGGAACAAGAGGCGCAAAAACAAATGCCCAATGATGATCCCAAAAAAGCGGCTGAGGATGCCAAGTTAGCCGAAATCCCGAGCATCCCGTTTGGATGGTCCTGGCGCAAAAAAGATATTAGCGCCGATGTGGATCATCTGATGAAACGTTACGACGGGATGTACGAAAAGGTCACCACTGAAAAAGAAATTTACCTGACGTTTGACTGCGGTTGGGAAAACGGCTATACGCCGAAAATATTAGATGTGCTGAAAGCCAACGAAGTCAAGGCCGCGTTTTTCATTACCGGCGGATATTTGAAGTCGGCAGAGGATGTCGTGGCGCGTATGGTGCAGGAAGGTCATATCGTCGGCAATCATTCTGTCAACCACCTCAGCATGCCGCAGCTCAAAGTGCGGGAGATGAAGCGGGAGATTCTTGGTTTAGAGCAGGATTTTTATGATCTTTTTGAAATGAAAATGAATTATTTCCGTCCGCCCAGCGGCGAATGGAGTCGTCGTTCGCTGGCCGTGACCCAGGCGCTGGGATATAAGACCGTATTTTGGTCGTTTGCGTACGATGATTGGGATGTGCAGGCACAACATGGGCGGGATTATGCATACAAAAAAATCACCCAAAATGTTCGCCCCGGCGTCATTATTCTGTTGCATGCGGTATCAAAGGATAATTTTGAAGCATTAGACGCCGTGATCAAAGATCTGCGCAAAGACGGTTATGTATTTAAGAGTTTGGATGAAATCAAATAAAGAACGATGAGAGCGAATGGGTACACATGATCAAACGGCGGATGCCGTACTCCCCAAACCGGAAGAAAAAAAACAATACGTACGCGCCATGTTTGACGGCGTGGCGTCAAAGTATGACTTTCTCAATCATTTATTGAGTCTCGGTATTGATATTTATTGGCGCCGTCGTGCCCTGAAACTGATCAATTTTTCGATGAATCCGAAATTGCTGGATTTAGCCACCGGCACGGGCGATGTGGCGATCATGGCTATACGTATGGGTGCGCAACATGTGTACGGTGTGGATTTATCGGAAGGGATGTTGGCCTACGGGCGAAAAAAAATCGAAAAAGAAAAAATGACGGATGCGATCGATATGATCTGTGGTGAGGGCGAACGCATACCGATGGAAGATGCGTGTGTGGACGCTTCGACGATCGCTTTCGGCATTCGTAATGTCGTGGATATCCCGCAAACGCTGCGCGAAATGGCGCGTGTGACCAAAACATCGGGCATGATCGTGGTGCTCGAGTTTTCCCAACCGCAATGGCCGGTGATGAAGCAGTTGTACCAATTCTACTTTACGCAAGTTCTTCCGCGCATTGGTTCTCTCTTTTCCAAAGATAAAAAGGCGTATCATTATTTGCCGGCGTCGGTGATGCGTTTCCCGGCACGTGACGAGTTTGCTCACATGATGGAACAAGCCGGCTATACCAACGTTCGTCATTTTGATATGACGCTGGGTATCGTGACAGTTTATTCCGGCATCAAATTGTAAACGTTTTTTTGGAGAACACTATGCTGATCGAAAAAAAAGTAACAGAATTTTTAGATGAATTGGCCTCGTCGGCGCCTGCGCCCGGGGGAGGCAGTGTAGCCGCGTTGGCCGCGGCTCTGGGGACGGCACTCACAGCGATGGTCGCGCAGCTTACGATCGGAAAAAAGAAATATGCCGATGTCGAACCTATCATGCAGGAGATCAGCCGTAAAGCGGAAACCCTGCGCCGTGATGCAACAGCCCTGATTGATAAAGATACGATTGCATTTAATGCCGTGATGGCCGCATTTGCCATGCCCAAAGAAACCGACGAACAAAAACAAGCGCGCGCGTCGGCCATCGAAAGTGCGACACAAAACGCAACGCGTATTCCTCTGGATGTTATGAAGTTGTGCGCAGCCGCAATCGGGTTGACCCATACGGTCGTTACGCGCGGCAATACTAACGCCCTCAGCGACGGCGGCGTCGGTGCGCTGATGCTGCAGGCCGCTTGCCGCGGTGCTTATTATAATGTGATGATCAATTTGGGCGGACTCAAGGATGCGGCATTTGTATCGGCGACCCAATCGGAAGCGCAAATTACCATGAAAACCGTGGATGATGCGGCGCTTGCGATCAGTCAACACGTAGGCAATCAGTTCGGCGTATGAATTTAGATACGATACTTTTTTTTATTGTCGTTGTCGGACTGTTGTCGTTTACGTTTTTGATTTATATCGGTCGTAAAAGAAAAAAAAGTATAGGCGCGCGTAAAGAACGCATCAAAAACCAATGGCGTAACCGCCTTGAGGAATGAGTATGGAACCGATGGACAAGCCGCTGGATAAACAATCCCTCATCAAAGGCGAGGTGCAGGATGACGTGGATCGCAAACTGCTGGAACTGTCTGCGCTTTTTGAAATAAGTCAGTTGCTCAATTCTTCCCTCAATCTGACTTCGATCGTAGATAATATCTTGCTCTCACCGATGGGCCGCATGATGATCAATAAAGGTCTTTTTTTGCTGCATCGCGGTGATCATCAGTATGAAATATTTACCCTCAAAGGTTTATCCCGCGATCTGATCGGAAAAAAAATAAGCATCACCGAGATACCGCAAAAATCTTTTCTCCTCGATGAGGTTTCCGACGCGCCGTATCCGTGGCTTTCGTTTTTTACGCAGTACGACATGAAGCTGATCGTGCCGATCGTTTTGCGCAACGATATGCTTGGGTTGGTCGCTTTCGGAAAAAAATTGATCGGTGGTCCGTACATCGAAAGCGAGATCGAATTTTTATCGTCCATCGCCAATATTGCCGCCACCAGCATTCAAAACGGTATTGTGTTCGAAGAGTTACGATCGGTCAATGCGCGCTTAGATAAAAAAATACAAGAACTGCACACCCTTTTTGACATCGGCAAGGAACTCAACGCCACGTTAGATGCGCAGAAGGTCGTCAAATTGCTTTCCTACGGGCTTATGGGTGAAATGATGGTTAATCGTTTCGCGATTTTGGTGCGTCGCCATGACGGTGTCGAATATGCCGAAAAACGGGGCCTTGCCCGATTGCAGCTCGATGACACCCAGACGTCGCTGGTATTCAATTATTCGCAACCGGCGGTGGTGACGGATGACGAGCACAGCGAACTGCAGCACGCTCTTCAAAATCAGGATATTATCGCAATTGTTCCGATGCGAAGCCAGGATCGCACAAAAGGTGTTCTGCTTCTTGGCCCTAAAATTTCCGGAAAAGGATTTACTAAAGAAGAATTAGATTTTGTTTTTACGCTGGGTAATCAGGCGATGATTTCGCTTGAAAACGCATGGCTTTTCGAAGATTCACTGGAGCGTAAACGACTGGAAGAGGAACTCGAACTTGCACGCAAAATTCAGATGGGCTTGTTACCTAAAGATTTTCCAAAACTGAACAATTTTGAAGTGTACGGTTTGAATATTTCATCCAAACAAGTCGGTGGCGATTACTTTGATGTGCTCAAAATCGATGAAACGCATTATATCATAGCGATCGCGGATGTGAGCGGTAAAGGCGTACCGGCTTCGCTTTTGATGAGCAATGTGCAGGCCAGTTTGCTGGCGCTCAGTACCGAAGTCAGTGATTTTAGCAAGCTTGTCTATAAGGTAAATAATATCATTTACGCGAATACCGATTCCGAAAAATTTATCACGTTTTTTGGCGGTGTACTGGATATCGAAAAACGTACGTTTACATATGTCAATGCAGGGCACAATCCGCCGTATTGGCGGAAAACGGATGGGACGTTACATACACTGGATAAAGGCGGTTTACTTTTGGGTATGTTGCCCGACATGCCGTATGAACAAGAAACGATCACGCTTTCACCCGGTGAAGGCATCGTCATGTTTACCGATGGCGTGACGGAAGCGATGAACGAAAAGTTGGATCAATATGACGAATCGCGCCTTGAAGCATTGATCAAGACGCATCCGAAGATAACGGCCAAAGAATGTACGGAAAAAATTGCCGCTGAAGTCAAAGCCTTTGCCGGTGCGGCGCCGCAGTCAGACGATATCACCGTTGTTATCCTCCATGCTATTTAAGAGCCTACCTTTATTTTGGAAACATAGCGGCGTGATGTAAAACATCCGCCGTTTTTGATATGAAAGTGATATGTATAAAATGTTAGTAAAGAATTTAATTTTTTTAGCGTTGTTTGTTACCGTCGCTGTAGTCACTGGCCAAGAAACCGGTGTGATCACGGGCGTGGTCATTGACGCGAAAACCAAAGAGTATCTTGCCGGAGTGAATGTGCAGATACTGGGCACAACGCGCGGAACGGTAGCCGATATCAACGGGCAGTACCGGTTGGATAAATTGGCCGGTGGGACATACCGCCTGCAATTTTCACTGATCGGATATGCGCCGCTCATCAAGACCGATGTCATTGTCACGGGGAACAAGCCGTTTCGGCTCAATGTTGCAATGGAAGCGGAAAGTATCGAAGGCGACGAAGTGATCGTAACGGCGGGATATTTTGAAGAGCAAAATCAAACTAAGACGAGCACGGCTAATCTATCCCGTGAAGAAATACGGCGATTTCCCGGCGGTTTTGAAGACGTCGTGCAAACAGTGGCTACACTGCCCGGTGTGGCGGTCAATGGCGGCGGTGGACGCAATGATTTACTGGTGCGCGGCGGCGGTCCGTCAGAAAATTTGTATATCGTCAACGGGTTGGAAATTCCCAATATCAATCACTTTGGCACGCAGGGAAACAACGGCGGTTCGCTGAGTTTCATTAACCTGGATTTCGTGGATAATGTTGATTTTTCGACAGGCGGTTTTTCGGCACGGTACGGTGACAAGATGTCATCCGTCACACAACTTACATTGCGAAGCGGACGCGATGATCGTATCGGCGGTAAAGGGCTGATCTCGGCGACGCAATTTGGCGTCAACACCGAAGGACCATTGGGAAAAAGCGGAAACTTTATCATGTCGGCCCGACGGAGTTATCTGGATTTTATTTTCAAAGCCGCCGGATTTGCTTTCGTGCCGAGGTACACGGATTTTAATGTGATCGGTCAATACGAACCATCGCCGCGTGATAAATTCACTTTTCTCGCATTGACGGCACTTGATGATGTGAGTAAAAATAATGAAAAACGGAAAGATCGTATTTTTAATTCCGGGCTTCTTGATAATGAACAATTCATACAAGTCGTCGGTGCCAGTTACCAGCACAACCTTGAAAAAGGATTTTGGCAGGCTACAGCCAATGTCAATTTTTCAGGATATCGTTTTTCACAAAAAGATACGACGCTGCGCGAATATTATAACAGCCGTGCCAACGAAGTGGAAACGAATGCTTCCGTTCAGCGGTATTTTGTGATTAATAAATCCATGGGTATTTTGACCGGATTGAGTATGAAATCCGTCAATAATCGCAATGAAACCGTATTTGGTGATACGATCGTGGATCGCAACGGTAATCGTATACCCGCGGATTCGCTGGGCCTAGCGGGATTGGATGAAACACGTGCGTCAGCGTATAAATACGGCGGGTTTACGGAAATGGATTGGGTCGTGTCGCCGCGCCTCAATGCTAATGCAGGTTTACGCGTAGATCGGTACTCGGCTTTGGAAAAAACAACGTATGTTGCTCCGCGTTTGGCATTCAAATATAAAATATCGGACAAATCCAATCTTAAATTGAGCGGCGGAACCTATTATCAATCGCCATCGTACGTATGGTTAGTCAATCCGGCTAATAAAAAACTCAAAGCATTGCGCAACGACATGGTCGTAGCGGGTGCGGACCGTTTATTGCGTCCGGATGTGAAGTTATCCATTGAGACATATTACAAAAAGTACAGTCATCTGCCGACCGGAACACAACAAGGTATCAATGATTATATCGTCATTACAAGCACCGGCACCGGGTTTGGTGGGCGCGAAGATAATTTTCAATCCTTCGGATATACGACGTTGGTTTCGCGTGCAACTGGAAAAGCGTTTGGTGTCGAAATGTTACTTCAAAAGAAATTTTCTGACATACCATGTTACGGTCAAATCAGTATTACGGTGGGTAAAAGTACAGTGGTAGCGGGTAACGGTAAAACCTATCCCAATCCGTTTGATCAGCGCTTTATTTTAAATGTTTCCGGCGGTTATAAATTGAATACCAAATGGGAATTCAGCGGTAAGTTTCGCTATTTTACCGGCGCTCCGTATACACCGGTTTATCGTCCTCAGGATAATCCCGTGCAACCGGGTGTCGTTCAAAATCTTCCGGATGAGTACCTTTCCAAACGTCTGGGAGCGAGCCATCATCTGGACTTACGCGCGGATCGGTATTTTAATTATGAACATTGGCGGCTTATTATTTTTATGGACGTACAAAATGTATATAACTACAAAGTCAAAACGCCGCCGTCGTACGATTTCGCGGAGGATAAAGTGACCCGTGGTGATCGCATAGGGATACTGCCTACGATCGGTATCAGTGCTGAATTTTAATCTAATGGAGAAGGATATGCCGAAAATATTGATTTGCGTAGTCGTCCTGAACCTAACCGGTTGTGGTTTTTTTATCACGCCCCGCTCTTCAGACCAGGCATCCATTCGCGAGGAAAATTTAGTGGCTCATTTGACGTATCTTGCATCGGACGAATTAGAAGGACGGGAGGCGGGTACACGCGGAGAAAAATTAGCTGCCGGTTATATCGCCTCACAGTTAAGACAAAACGGTGTTAAACCTTTTGCGCTCGCCCGAACGGCGGACGGCCGAGACAGTCTGTCGTATTTTCAGGAATTTTCTTCGACCAAAATTGCGATCGGCAAACATTCATCCGTGATTTTTTATGACAGCGCAAGCGGGAATTCGTACACCATGCCTTATGCCGAAACATTTAGTAATTTTCATGAATATGTAGATAATTGTAATACTTCTGCACCGCTCGTTTTTGCCGGGTTTGGTATCACGGCGCCGGAATACGGATACGATGATTATGCAGGTCTGGATGTACGCGGTAAAGTCGTATTAGTGCTTGATGGTGAACCGACATCGGATGATGATCAGTTTTTCGACGGGAAAATAGTAAGTTCGTATAGTAGCGCTTTATTTTATAAGAGGCATCGGGCAAAGGAATTGGGTGCGGCTGTGTTGTTTGTGTTATCATACCAAGCGCTTTTGGAAAAATGGGATGACTATGTGGATTTCTTCGGATCCAGCCGCATGATTTTTGATCCATCGGTTTTACCAAAATCGGAGGGCGAACGGGTTCCTTTTTATTATTGCCATATGGCATTTGCCAAACGTGCATTGGCATCCGCTGAGACGAATTTTGAACAAATTCAATCTAAGGCGCAGTCGGGTGCGATGGTGCCGCGGTTTACTGTGAAAAATATACGTTGCGATGTACGTGTCGAACGCACGGTTACAGAAGTGAAAGCGATGAATATTATCGGTAAAATCGAAGGCCATGATCCGGTATTGAAAAATGAATATGTGGCTATCGGGGCACATTTCGATCATTTGGGAGTCAATGCGTCGGCCGCCATATTTAATGGGGCGGATGATGACGGTTCCGGCACGGCCGCAGTTTTGGAAACGGTTCGTTCGGTATTTGTTTCACAACAAAATAAACGTTCGGTATTAGTTGTATTTCACGGAGCGGAAGAAAAAGGGCTGATTGGTTCAAAGTATCTGACCGATCCGGCCACCGTCAACGCGTGGGCATGGAAAGACGTCACTGCACAAATTAATATGGATATGGTAGGAAGGGAAAGTGTAGATAGTATTTATGTGATCGGCTCGGGCCGCCTTAGTTCACAACTCAAATCAACCAATGAATCCATTAATCGCGGAACGGGCTACTTTCATTTTGATTACACATTTGATCGCGACGATGATCCTAATCAATATTACTACCGAAGCGATCACTATAATTATGCCAAATTAGGTATTCCCATCGTTTTTTTCTTTGACGGCATGACGTCCGATTATCACAAACCCAGCGATGATGTTGCTAAGATCAATTTCAAAAAATTATACAAAATCACCGATCATACGCGCCGGCTATTGATGAATCTGACCAATAGGCCGGAGCGACTTGTCGTGGATAAACGCTAAACGATGTTTCTCCGTCGTAAGGAAATAAATATAGACGAATTTCTGCGCCCCGGATCGCGCGGGCACGGCTATGTTGTTAATTTTCATCGTAAATACTTCGATGTGTTCCGCGGTACAGATTTGGAAAATCAGGACGCATTCATCAATGAGGTATATATCGGGTTATCGTCTATTCGCGAAGAGAGCATTCGCGAAAAAGCCGATCATTATCTGATGAAAGCCGTTTATTTTCGTTGCTGGCGTTTATTTGAAGATAGTAAAGTATACAAACAGTCCGAAGTACCGGCGAGCCGTGCGCAACGCGACAATGAAGATGATGATGCCGTAACGCGTGCGCCCTCGACGACCCCGCTACCTGATTCACCTCTTTTAGCTCAAGATTTGCTTGAACATATCCATCGTTTTCGTATGACATTGAATTCGCGAGAGATCGTGATACTCAATGGGCTGATTGATGAACTGACTGTTGCTGAAATTGCTCGAAAAGCCGGAATCACAATAAATTATGCAGGCGTACTGATACACAGAGTACGTGAAGCGTTACATGTTTATTTAGAAGTTATCGGGTATTTCAAAAAAAATAAAAAAAAGTTGTAAGTATTTTATTGCTATCCGTACTTACTGTTTGTGAGGAGTTAGTTTAGTGCAAAAAAAGGCCGTATTATGACAGATGATGAGAAAAAAATAAATCTAGATTTCTTGGACCCGTTACGTCAGATTCCGTCCGTGATATGGAATGCCGAGAAGATGAGCCGTTGTATTCACGGGTACTCCGTTATGAGTAAATATGAACGGGATTGGTTTGATACGCAGATTCGTGAAGAAGATTCCGCCCGTAATCTTTTTGAACAAGTATTTGATGATGATATTCTTTTGGATCCGTCCTATCGCACAGAATCTCCGCTCATACAAAAAATGAGCAAAGGAATCCAAATACGCTGTGCGACGGGACTGACATTGCAAATAGATCAATCCACGGCGTTGATTTCTGAAGCGGGTCCGACGTGGATCGGCCAAAGCGCATTAATTACGTCGGTAGGGTGGTCCTTACGGATTCTTGAAGTACAAACAGGGTTAAGGTTACCATGCGCATCGCTATCTGAACAATTTTTTAGCGAACTTAAAGTTTGTAGTGTTTCGCTTGCCGATAAAGAAAATTTAGTTCGCACAGATAGGCCTGTATGGTATATTTGGTCGGCCGCTGCAACGATTGTCGTGATGATCATGGCCGGTATATGGTGGCTGCAGAAGCCGACTGAAGTTTTAACGACGGATACGAAGCCTGATATTTCCAAAGATACACTCGTGGTGCCTCAACATCACCTCACGGAACAACCCCAAGTCGCATTGCCTCTGCAGCAAACACCAAAGCCGAACAAAGAAAAATTATTGGCAGCGCATTTCGAACCGAATGCCGTTCTTGAAAATTTTATCGGACGTACATACCGCGCGGAGGTACGTATAGAAATAATCCAGCCCTCTTCTGGGGATACGCTTCGCGGGCCTTTGGTTTTTACTTGGAAAAAATCGGATCCTAATGTAAATGTTACGGTAAATATTTTAAACAATCGTAATGCTTCGGTATGGGAAGCTAATACGAAAGAAGATCAATTGTCGTATAACGGTGTATTGACACCGGGATTGTATTATTGGATTATCAAGTCCGGTGATGTGCGTCTTGATGTACGAAAATTTTATATTCCTGTTCAGTAACCGATCAAAACAAACGCGCCCCAATCGCCGGGGTAGGATGTGTGTTGTTGTGCTATCCATCGTTTTTGTGTTTTTTGCAGCGCCAGGCTCAGGTTTTTTTCAGTAAAGACATTACGATAAAACTCTGTCATAAATTCGGCCGTCAAACGGTCATCTACCGGCCAGAGTGACACAAGCACGTGTCTTGCTCCGGCGTAAATGAAGCCCCGTGTTAATCCGATCACCCCTTCGCCTTTTTCGATTTTTCCCAGCGCCGTTTTGCAGGCACTGAGTGTTACCAAGTGGGCTTTGAGACGGAGGTTGTATATTTCTCCGGCATATAATATATCTTCTTTCACGTCAACCGAGTCGTCGGAGTAAAGAGCAATGCCTGATAATTTCGGATTCACTTCATTTATAAAACCGTGACTGGCCACGTGGATATAACCGTAATGGATCAAGGTGTCATTTAATACTTGTTTTTTTGTTGCCGCACGGTGGACTATGATTTTAGAATCCAATTTTCTTTGGGAAAAGAGCGATTTAATTTGTTTTACCTCTTGAATACTGTAGGGTAAAGTCGGAAAACCTTCCCCCTTTTGCTGGATTTGTCGTGAAGAGGTTTTTGTTGAGTCGTAAAATTTATATGATTGAATATCGCCGCTCGTTACGCTGTCATCAAATACCGGTGCAATGCCATAGAATGAATTGGGTGCGATTGTAGAATGGGATGATAATAGCATATCTGCTGACATTAAATACTGTATCGAATAATCCTCAGATAGATAACGAGCACGCGTATTTTGTTTATCACCTTCGGTAAGCTTTGCTTTCATTAATAATGTTTCAAACGGTAAATAATATAACATGCCGTCCGGAATAATAATTAGTGGGGTTCCTATGGCTATTGATTCCAACGAAGGTTTAACCCATTGATTATAAAATGCTATTGAATACCTCTCATACGAAGAAATATCAAGATCAGTAAGTCCTTGACGTATATGTCTAATAGTGTATTCAAAGGTACTGTCTTTGCTTTGAGCAATCATGGTTTTAGTTTTATCCGTCAATCGGATAATCATAATCAAGGAATCACCGACAAAATAATCCAAAACGACACCCGGCCTGATTTTCAGATGATTTTGAATATCTGAAATATTCGGCACGGTGATATCATATTTTAACTGATAGTAAGCAGGGTTTGTTTTTTCAATCGACTGCTGCAGAGTTTCGTATCTGCTTTTTAGGTCGAAAAGTATTTTAGCTGTGTATGATTGTTCGTCTGAATTATTGAATTTACTGCTCTGTGGCGATGGTGTGTATTTTGTTTCATAGAAAGCAATTTGAGTTTTTAACTCGCGTTCTAAGCGGAGAATCGAATCGGAAATTGTAGCAAAATTCCGAACCTGGAGTTCATGTAGAGCTTCACGTAATGTCCCGGCTTTACTGCGTTGTGACATAACAAATGCGCGATCAATCCATTTATTGTCGGAAGTAATATAATAGGCTTCAGAGATAGTTTTTAATGCCGATTCATAGATTATTTTGGCTTTGGAACCTAAAAAGATTTTGGATCCTTCAAGGCGGTAACCTTGACGGAGAATATCTATCCATGATGCCGTAAGGTTATAAACATTATAGGATTCTTCTAAGTACAACAATTTCTTTGTTCGATCGTATTGCTTTTTAAGAAGCCGTGCTTTTTGAGCGAGGATAACAATTGTACCGGTTTCAGGGCGGATCAATTGCAGAGGAGGATTTTCACTAATTGAGGAGTCAGAAAATGCTGGTAATTGTGTTATGAGAGCATTCTGAGTGTAACGTAATGCAACTTCTACATTGTTATTTTGCTCAGCGATTTCAGCGCGATGCATCCACATCTCAGCTATTTCAGGATTTTTTGAACCAAAGGCCTTGTTTGCCATTTCGATTGCTGCAGAAAAAAGTGAGTCAGACAGGAAAAATTCTTTTCTTTTCCCATGGATAATCGCTAGGTAAGTCATGTTTTTAGCGACTTCGCCGTGAATTTTATATTTTTTTTTATTGACTGCAAAAGCTGAATCATAATAAAATAGTGCTGAATCATTATCTCCCAGTTCGCGATAAATATTTCCAATATTACCAAGGCTCGCGGCAGCGGCAATAGAATTTATCCCGAATATATTTTGGCGAACTTGTAATGCTCTTGACTGATAGTCCAGCGCTGAACGATAGTTTTGGCGATTGTAGTTGAGGATGGCCAAATCTACATAACTCCCAGCCACATCCGGATGATTTGTCCCAAAAGCTCGGATACGAGACGATAGCGCTTTGGCATGATAATCTGCAGATTTTTCGACATCTCCCATAATGTCATAACAGATGCCGAGATTGTCGTATATTAAGGCGGTACGTGGATGCTCATCACCCAGTGTTTTGATGCGAATGGTCAAAGCTTTTTTATAGTACTCTTCTGCCGATGTATAATCTCCAAGCCTCCTATAGATGACACCAATGTTGATATAGCTTGAGGCTACCGAATTGTGAAATGGGCCAGAAGTAGATATTCGTATTCGCAGCGCCTCTTTAGAGTAAAATAACGCACTATCAAATTTGGATTTGTCGGAGTATATAATACCAATCATATTATAAATAGCGGCAACATCAAAATGGTCATAACCAAGTTTCGCAATGCGAATTTGTAAAACAGAACGATTTGCCTCTAATGATGAATCTAAATCACCTTTACTCCACAAAGTAATAGTTATAGCACTCAAAACTTTGGCGTACGACAAGTTATCTGAGCCTAGGTTTTGTTTAATTTGCTCTAAAGCCATATAGCCTTTTGTGAGAGCTAAATCATATCTGGCCACTGTGCGGTGTGTTTCAATTATTTCTGAAGCGATGTCGGCAATACGCTCCCAACATTGATGTGATTTATATGCCTCATAAGATTGGTTTAAGTAAATGAGAGCACTGTCATATTTCAGAACTTTCAAAAACTGTTGTGCTGTAGTGTAGTCGCGTTGAGCCTGAAGCGTATCTTTAAGGGTTTGTGAAAACGAATAGTCTGTAGGACAATGTAAAAACAATATTGACCATGATAGAAATAATAATGGTAGCTTATTCATGCGTTCCCCTTTACAAATGCTATAGCCCTCTCTTCCGACCAATAATAACCTTTTTTAGAAGATGCAGGAAAACCGACATGTCCTCCGTCCCGAGGCATTTCTAAAGTAATGTGAGTATGGTGTTGTATCTGTGCGATCGGAAAACACGATGGGCCTAAAAACGGATCGTTTTGTGCATTGACCAGTAATGTCGGTATCGCAATGTTATCCAAAAACGTCACGGCACTGCACCGGGACCAATAATCTTCAGCGTCGCGAAAACCATGTATCGGTGCCGTATAGCGGTCATCAAATTGGCGAAATGTTTTAATTTCTGAAAATCCTGTGTCACTGATTTGTCCGGGAAACATCGTTGATTTCAATTTTATTTTTTCATGAAGCATGCGCAAAAAACGACGCATGTAGATGCGGCAGGCAGGAGACTCCATTGTTAATGCCGATGACTTGAGGTCCACAGGAACTGAAAATGTGACCGCTTTACGGATAGCCGGATGGACTTGATTTCCCTTGTCACCGAGATATTTGAGGGTCATGTTTCCACCCAAACTAAATCCGATCAATACAATTTCCGTATATCCTCGGCTGAGTCCATGATGTATGACGACTTCTAAGTCTTCGGTGGCTCCGCTGTGGTATGAACGCAGCAAACGATTCGATTCACCGCTGCATCCGCGATAATTCCAGGCGAGAACATTCCAACCTTCTTCATGAAATCGTTTGGCCATGCCGCGCACGTAAGTGCGCGAGGTATTCCCCTCAAGACCATGCGATAGGATTGCCAGTTTGGTTGATGTGTGCGTAGCGAGCCAATCCAAATCCAGAAAATCATCATCCGGTGTCGTTATGCGTTCACGCGTAAATGAAACGTCATGTACTTTCCGAAATAACGTCGGAAAAATCGTTTGCACATGGCCGTTAAAAAGAAGTAATGGCGCCCGGTATGTTGATGCTTCGATTAAAGGCATAGTCCTTCTATAAATTACGTTTCCAAAATTCAATCATGGTTTTGCATAGATGCAGTTTGGCCGCTGTATCCGTAAACGTATGTTTGCGCATGGGGTACATCATCATTTCAAAACGTTTATCCGCGCGAATCAGCTCGTCAACAAAGTGCCATGTATTTTGCGGATGGACATTATCGTCATACGTGCCATGCACTAGGAGTAATCTTCCGCTCAGGTTTTTCGCATACCGGTTGAGATCTGTTTTAAGATAACCATCCGGATTTTCCTGAGGGGTCTTCATTGTAGCTTCACCATATTTGGTATCATAATAATGCCAACTAGTGAGCGGAGCGACGGCGACACCGGCTTTAAAAAGCGAAGTTCGTGTCATGGCCAGTAGAGTAAAGGTTCCGCCACCACTGCGACCCCATATGCCAATACGTTCGGGGTTAACGAATGATCGCGTTTTAATCCAAGCCACGGCATCCTCTAGATCGCGTAATTCACCGTCGCTGGCTTGCATGCGGACAACGGTATTTTCCAGTATTTTGCTGATTCCGGTAGCGCTTCTATTATCCACGGTGATGACGATATATCCGTCGCGCACCCATAACTGATGCGGCATGATGGTTTCTTTCGGCCAACGGTGATTGACTTGCGGTGCGCTCGGGCCACCGTACACATGGAGAATGACGGGGTATTTTTTGGTCGAATCAAAATCGGCAGGACGCAGCATCATTGCGGGCATCGGAAAACTGTCACGCGTGGCGATCGTAAAAAAACGGTATGGTACGAATCCCAAAGTACGCGCATACGTTGTATCCGCCGCGGCGATCACTTGTTTGATGGAGCCGTCCGGTTTGTGCAACGTAAGGGAAGGTGGTGTATCGGCGGATGAATGATGGTACATTAGAAACCGTCCGTCCGGACTTAGTGTCGCATCATACGTACCATCTTTGATCGAAAGTCTTTTTTTATTTTTTCCGTCAAAACGAATGCTGTAAATGTGGCGTTCAATCGAAGATTTTTCCAGTGACTGATAATATAAGGTCTGCGTTTTTTCATCTATACCGACCACACCGCCTTTGCTGTACAGCGTTGTCATTTGTACAGACCATGTTCCAGACGTAACGGGACGTATCAAGCGCCCGTCACTTTGATAATGATACAGATGCGTGTATCCGCTGCGTTGAGACGACCAGATAAATTCGCTGCCACCTTTTAAAAAATACAAATCGTTGTGTTCGCGGACAAATCCGGAGTTGGTTTCTGAAAGTATCCGTGTAGGTTTTCCGGAAGCCGCATCTACAAAATAAAGATTCAATTCGGTTTGCGAACGGTTCATCGTCTGCATGGCCAATCGCTTGTTGTCGGGAAGCCATTTTACCCGCACGATGTATTCATACGTCAGGCCGGTCATATCCACAGCCACCGTTTTTCCGGTATTCATGTTTCTGCAGTGCAGGGTAGCGATAGGATTGACGCTTCCGGTTTTAGGATAACGTTGGTGTATCAATGCCGGAACGGCGGGTTTATAATCCTGAAAAACCACATCGTCAACTTGCGATTCATCAAATTTATAAAACGCAAGTAGCGAACCGTCGTCTGACCAAAAGCTGCCAAGCTCTTCGCGATCGTAGATTTCTTCCCAATAAACCCAGGACAAACGACCGTTTAGTAATGTCGAACTTCCGTCGGAGGTGATCCGTGTTTCTTTTTGCGAAACAAGATCGTAACTAAACAAATCATTGTGGCGGACGTAAACGACTTTTTTTCCGTCCGGAGCAAGCCGGGGCGCCATTTCTTCGTCCGATGTCGCGGTTACGCGCGTCCATTGTGATGTTTTAAAGTGAAAGATAAATACGTCGCCTTCAAAAGAAAATAAGGCCAGCGATCCAGATGCATCCAAACCCTCCGGCCAAGGCAATGCGGGGGGAGCGGAGGAGATATGTTTTTGTAAACCCGCGATAGCCGTACGCATATCAAAGAGTGTAAAGCGTTCCCCGCTTTGGGGATTCAACATTTGATAAGAACGTTCGGACCATGCGACGCGTGTGTCGTAAAGTATAATGGTATTCTGCGAAGTCCAAAAATAAGAAGGCGCTTCGGTGCGTTGTTTAATTTCACCGTTGTACAGATATTCAGGTGTGAGTGTTACGTTCGTTTGAGCGTAAACGGGCGCGGTTATCATCGCCGCTATGATCCATAATAATCTTTTTTTCATACATCACTTTGCCGGTATTATGGGTTGTTATGCATTGTTGGGATTCATTCGAAGCTGGATTGCGTGCAATTTTTTTCCGGTACGATACCCGTGAATTCCCATAGCCGGTCCGATCATCCAATACGTTAAGCCGGCCCAATTGGCCATAGCGGAGCCGCCGTATAAAAGTAAAGAGGTTGAAAAAAGCGCAATACCGATATTGATGATATATGAACGCCGTTCGGAACGGGCAATGAAAATCTCTGCTTCATTAAGTTCAAATCGCGCGCGAAGACGGTACGCATGGTGGTACAGCAAGGCATAGATACCGCACACGGCGATGTATCCTGCATTGTAGATGTACATCATGTCGTCGCCTTGACCCGCCGCGATCGGCGGTTGTTCATAAGCAACACCCAACATCATATTGACGACGAGGGTCATGACAAATTTGAGCGGATAAACAAAGAATAACACTACAAAAAGGAGCGCGGCATTCCAAACAATTGTAAAACGGTCTTGTAAACCGAAACGTCTGAAAAATTTATAATGCCAATACCATAACATCACCAAGATCGTAAAACACGTGGCAAATGCCGGGAAACCGCGCATGGTTTCCAAAAGCTGGGAAAGGTTTTTGGGTACTTCAAGTGAAACGACCAGCAAAGTCATTGCAAAAGCAAATACCGCATCGCTGAAAGCTTCCACACGGGTGACTTCATGCCCGCGCCAGCGAAAATGAGGGTCAAGCGCTTGATTACTCAGCATAACGACCTCGCTAATTTCGAAGTTAGTCTGGAAAAAGAAGAAACGTTAAAGATTGTTTTGCATTACGGCAGTTTTTCGCGCCATACGGAGTACGGATTCTTCTGTTGTATAATCGGCAATGCGATTCAACGCAATCCAAGCTAAATCTTTGGACTCGGAAGAAATGCGCAGCGGTATGGCATCATCTATTTCGATCAGAAACCGCACGTCGTAATGAAGATGCGCCGCGTCCGATTTGTGCGGCGGAATTTCGTGAATATCCAAATCAAAGGGCATATCGGACAAAAGCGTTGTCGCTTCGACACCGGATTCTTCCTGCGCTTCGCGCAAGGCCACGCGATCTACATGGGGATCGCCATCCGCATGCCCGCCTAATTGCAGCCATCGGTTGAGTTTGCCGTGATGCGTCAGTAAAACTTTATCGCGCGAGGGGTTGACGATCCATGCGCTGCCGGTAATGTGCCCGATGGACAGATAACGTTCAAAACAATCGGGGTATGTGTGGACAAAATTCAACATACGATCGCGCATCGCCGATTCGTGCGGATCGCTCGGATGGTATGCGTTTAATCGGGAGATCAACCAGTTGCGATGCATGGCTTAAGAGACGTTGCGCGGATCAACGGGCAGATACACAGTAAATGTAGAGCCCATACCGGGAGCCGATTCTACTTCGATGCGGCCATGGTGCTTTTTGATGATTTCAGCAGAGATAGATAGGCCGAAACCGGTACCTTCGCTTTCCGGTTTGGTCGTAAATCCTGGATCAAAAATCTTACCGATGATGTCTTTAGGAATACCTGCGCCATGGTCAGTGATAGCGATACGAACCGTGGTATTTTCTTGGCGGGTTTGTATGGTGACTTTGCCGTCCGCCGGTGAGGCTTGTGCCGCATTATTGATAAGATTGATCAATACTTGGGATAGCGGCCCCGGTAATCCCAGAATGTGTGATACGACACCAAAATCTTTTACAAATTCGAGGTGATGTTTGAATTTTGCTTTCAGAAGTGTGAGTGAACGTTCGATCTGCTGGTGTATATCGGTTTGAACAAATTCGGCGTCATCAAGCCGCGAAAAACCACGCAAATCTTCGACAATTTCTGTAACCAGATCACACGAGTGTTTGATCACACCGACTGCCGTTTCAAAATTCTGCAACACTTCTTCGATGTTATATCGATCCTTAACAGCCGACTTAAATTGTTCGGCTGTCTTTTGACCGGTCGTGAGTGCGTTGACTTCGATAAAAAGGTTTTTGACATCCGCCCATTCCAGCGAAATCAATTTGGTCGAATTGCTTATATTGTTTATCGGGTTGCGGATCTCGTGGGCAATGCTGCTCATGAGTTTGCCCAACATGGACATTTTTTCGGAGCGAACCAGTTGCTCCTGAGCATTTTTCAGGTTTTCGTAAGCCGTCTTGATTTCAAGATGGGCCCGTTCGAGAGCCCGGCTTTGGGCGAAGAAATCCAGGCTGCGTTTAACAATAATACGCAGATCATCGGTTTCAAATGGTTTGGTCACATACTGGAATACGCGCCCCGCATTGATGGATTCGATCAAATCTTTGACGTCGGTATAACCGGTGAGAATAATGCGGATGCAGTCGGGGTTAACGCTGATGGAGCGGTTGAGAAATTCGGTTCCGGACATGACCGGCATTCGTTGATCGGAAATTATCAGCGCGATATTGGGATTTTTCTCAAGGATTTCAAGGCCGTCTTTTCCGTTGGTGGCCGTGTGCACTTTATATTCATCACTCAAAAGACGCGATAAAACAGAAAGTACATTTTCTTCATCATCCACGACCAGGATTTCGTGATGATTCAGCATATTGCTGTCTCCGGTATCCTGCGAATGCGGAAGACGTTTGAGCGACATAGGATTGTATTGAGATGGTGGCTTGAAATTTGAAAAAAATACGTTCTGAGTGAGTTTAAATCAAGAATAATCATTTATTGTTTTTCCAGCGACGGTGAAACCAAAACCATTGTTCGGGAGCGGAACGGATTGCCGATTCGATCAACGCGGTATAATGCGATGAGAACGATGTTTCCGACGCAGAAATGGTGTCAATGGAAAACACAAATTGATCCGAAGTTTCACGTTTTCCAAGACAAAGCCAAGCCCGGCATCCCGTGCGTCGGACGAGCATTTCAGGACCGGCCGGTGCAAAACACGGTTGAGAAAAAAAATGCACAGGTATTTTATTGTGACCGAAATCCTGATCCGAAAGCAAAGCCAAAGCGTGACCGGATCGAAGTGTTCTGAGTATGCCGTAAATATCATCTTCGTACAAAACTCTCATGCCACAGCGTGTGCGATGCCGAAATAACCATGCATCCACATACGGATTCGTTTGACGGCGTACTACCACCGCCAGCGAAACGCCATGCGCGATCAACGCTTTTCCCATCAATTCCCAATTCCCAAAATGGGCGGAGATCAAAACCGAGTTGCGCAAGTTTTGCCAATCCCAATCGTCCGGTAAGCGGAATGAAAATTGTTTAGTATGAGTGCCATCGTAACGGTCCAATACCAGGAGTTCTGCAAATGTTTTGCCGAACTGGCGGTATGTTTGCCTGAGAATGCGTTGTATCGCAGAAGCATCAAACAAACCCGTGCGTACCAGATTAGAATACGCTACGCCATGACGGATTTTAAAAAAATGAAATACGTCACCGATGAAGGTTCCGATGGATGGAACGAGAGACAGAGGAATAACTAAAAGAAAATAACGAAAAAAAAGCAGAATTAAATATTCGATCCGCCAGATCAAACGTTTCATTGAACCGACAAGGCTTCGTTGCACAACGTGTCCACGCGTTCATTATAGTGGATGCCGGCGTGGCCTTTGACTTTTTCAAAGCGGACGGTATGCGTTTGGCATAGATCGATGATGATTTCCCACAGGTCACGGTTTTTAACAGGGCTTTTGTCGGCGGTGCGCCAGCCGTTGCGTTGCCAGTTATCCAGCCACTTTTGATGGAAGGCGTTGACGATGTAAGCGCTATCGGAATGCAACGTGACCCGGCAAGGGCGTTTGAGCGCTTTAAGCGCTTCGGCGACGGCCGCCAATTCCATCCGATTATTGGTCGTGGCGTCTTCCGTTCCGGAAATTTCTTTACTTTTTCCATCCTCGGCGAGCAAAACAGCCGCCCATGCGCCGCGCCCGGGGTTACCCTTGCAGGCACCGTCGGTGTAAATCGTGATATGAGGACTTTGTGATGTTGTCATAGCTACATTTTATAAAAATTATCATCAACCAAAAGATTTTTTTTAAATAAGATCGAAACTGCATTGAACTTGACCTTGAATGTCCTACATCCTGTTTTCTTAGATGATAATCGCTTATACACAAGACAGGTCATGAAAGATCGGCTATTTCGTCTGGACATAGCAGGGAGTATGAAGAATGAGACTATACAAAAAATACGTGTTATGTTGAATAGACTCGAAAGTAATATTTCTTGCGATTACACTTCATTTTTCTTTACATTGGGGCGGTTCCGTCTTATCACTTATCAAATAACAACAAAAACCCTTTTTTGGAGGAGCGTGTGAAACGATTGACCGTACTTATCGGTTTCGTGTGTTGTCCTATTTTGAGTTTGTTTGCTCAATATCAAATTGATGCCACAGAATCCGTGCATGTTCCCGTGCTGATCAAAAGTTTATCGTATGACAGCAAACTCAAAGGCGGAAATCTTCTGATATTGTCGCGTACCGATGAAAACGGTAATCGCAATAAAGCGTCTTCGTTGTTTTCCGGGAAAACGATCAAATCCAACACATTACAGGCGTTTGACGGGACGTATTCCGGTAAAGCAGCATTGGCCTCCATACTTGATAATCTCGGCGTACATCTGATATACATATGTGATGATCTGACAGCGGCCCAGGTGTCGGAAATTTCGGCTTTGTGTAATGCTAAAAGTATCCTGAGTATATCCGGAGTAACGGATCATGTGACCACAGGGTTGGTCAGTTTATCGGTGTCCAATGAAGGCGGGAAAACAAAAACATTTCTGAATAAAACGAAGATGCGTGCTGAAGGCCACGCTTTTAGTGCGCAGTTTCTTCAGCTGTGTAAAATCGTCGAATAAGGTTGCGACGTTATATTGCTGTAAAAAAATATATCAAAAATTTATACTGATTTTTTGATGCGTTTCTGTAAGTTTTTGAAACGGTTTTTACAGATTGAAGGGTCAGATTTCGCCGCGTAAAGACTTGGTGATCACTTCGGCTTTGGAGTGGACATGCAATTTGCGGTAAATATTTTTGATGTGCGAACGGATTGTCTCAATCGTCACATCCATGCGATCGGCGATCATTTTGTAACTCAAACCATCCACCAATCCCACCACGACTTCTTTCTCTTTATCGGACAGCGTTGACTGAGGTTTTTGTGACGGCGCGGGATAAAAGTGCTGAATCACTTTGCGGGCTATCTGCGGTGACATCGGTGCACCGCCGTTATGCAATTCGTCCAGTGATCGTGCAATATCCGCAAACGGAGTATTTTTGATAAGATAACCGGATGCACCGTTGCACAGGGCTTCAAAAATTCGCGCCGGATCATCATGGACCGTAAACATCACGATGTCCGTATCGGGAAATTTTTCCCGGAAGAGACGTATTGCACTCAATCCCGACATACCGGGTAAGCCTATGTCGAGAATCAGAATATCAGGCGTATGCGTTTTGAACGCTTCCAAATCTTCTTCGACGGATCCGGCGGAAGTCGTTATCGTAAAACGGTTGTCTTTTTTCAAAAATGCCGTCACATTCTGGCGAATTTCCGCGTCGTCCTCGATCATCGCAATGCGTATCATAAACGATCCTTTGTAAAACATTCATCGCAAACTAAGGCCGTCATCGGAGAAAACCAATCCCATAACGATGGGATGGCTAAGCTTCGACACGAAACCAGTCGGTTATGGCCGCGCTGTTTTCTTTGAACTCTTTGTGGCGAAATTCGTTGGCCGATCCGTCGTAAACGTAGCCTTTCGACCATGTTTTGTGATGGGACGCCACATCGCTAATCGCGCGAAGGATGAAATCCACCTCCTGGTCGGTCATCACCGGGTGAAGAGAAAGTCGTATCCAACCCGGTTTTTCGGACATGTCGCCGTGATCAATTTCGTCCGTGATGCGTTTGGAAAATTCGCGCGTCACATTGAGTAAATAATGACCATACGTGCCGGCACAGGAACAGCCGCCGCGAACTTGAATGCCAAAGCGATCGTTGAGCAGTTTGACGCCGAGATTGTAGTGCAGACCGTCTATATAAAACGAAATGATGCCGAGGCGATGTTCGACATGATCGGCCAGTATGTGCAACCCCGGTGCCTGACGCAAAACCTGGAATACGCGCGGCAACATTTCTTCTTCTCTCGCCATCATACGCGACGGATCCATCGTTTCTTTGAGGCGAATCGCCATCGCGGCTTTGATCGCCTGCAAAAAAGGCGGTGTACCGCCGTCTTCGCGAATTTCGATATCCTGAAAATATTTATGTTCGCCCCAGGGGTTGGTCCATGTCACCGTACCGCCACCGGGTTGATCGGGAATTTTATTACCGTAAAGTTGAGCGTTGAAAATCAAAACACCGGGCGTGCCGGGTCCGCCGAGAAACTTATGCGGAGAGAAATAAATAGCATCCAGACGCGCATCGGTATCGGCGGGGTGCATATTGATCGGTACATACGGCGCGGAGCATGCAAAATCCACAAAACAATACCCGCCGTTTTGATGCATGATTTTAGCTATGTCGTGATAGGGCGTTTGAATCCCCGTGACGTTGGAACATGCGGTGACGGAAGCAATTTTCATAGGCCGGTTTTTGTAGCGTTCCAGCAGCCTTGAGAGATCGTTCAGATCCACCAAACCTTTTTCATCACGTCCAACTAATTCTACATCCGCGATGGTTTCCAGCCATGAGGTATGATTGGAGTGATGCTCCATGTGGGTTACAAAAATCACAGGGCGCTCCGCTTCGGGTACGGAAATGCGTCCGCTGAATTTTTCAGGAATGCGAAGATTGAGTATGCGTTGAAACTTGGCGACCGCACCGGTCATACCCGAACCCGCAAAAATTAAAACGTCATTAGGAGCGGCATTTACATGCCCTTTGATGATCGCTTTAGCTTCGTGGTACGCATGCGTCATTGTCGTTCCGGTAGTGGTGGTTTCCGTATGCGTATTGGCGACGTAAGGGCCGAACCGCGAAAGCAGTTGTTCCTCGATAGGACGATACAACCGTCCGCTTGCTACCCAGTCGGCGTAAACGATGTGTTGTGTTCCGTACGGAGTTTGGACAGTCAGGTCGTGACCGATGGTGTTGGTACGAAATTTTTGGAAGTACTCTTCAAGTTTCATGAATGCAGAGCTTATAAGGGTTAATGATTTTTAAACCCGAGAGGATAATTAAAAAAACAACCAACTGCATGCAAAAAATCATCGGGTTTTCTGTACGTAAAATCGCTGTTTTATATGGCCGTCGCATCGATCACCGCAAAAGGTATTTCGATGCGAAACACATCCTCATCCGCGACGATATCGTTCATGCGATCTTCCATTGCCGTAAAAACAGGGCGCCGGATTTCCTGAGGCACTAGATTTTTCCATGAAGGGAGAAACCAATGGCGGATCAAATGATGTTCAAAGAAAGCTTTCCCGTCGGTAAAATCCATGTGAAACTGCCGCAGTTTGATTTCTCCGATTTCAAATCCTGATTCTTCGATCCATGCTTCCATACGATCCAGCGGAGGTCTTTTTTGTTGGATATGCTGATCAATAAGGGGAAGGTTTTCTTCGCGGCGATGATCACGCAGCGCTGCACGCAACACATCGTAAAAAGCGCGCATCGTGCCTTCGAGATTGTACGTCATGACAAACTGTGCACCGTGTTTGGCGGAACGGCGGCACGTGCTTAAGGTTTTTGGAATATCGCTTACATTGTTAATGCCGTTATTAGATACGATCAGATCACACGTATGTTCTCCGATGGTTGCATCTTCGGCCTGACCTTCGATGATACGCACCTGCGTGATGCCCAAACGTTCGGTTTTTTCACGGAGGCGTGCGACCGCCGCCGGCCACGGATCAATGCCCCATACCGTTCCTTTTTTTCCGATACGTTCGGCGATTTCAAGCATTGGAAATCCGGTACCGCAACCGATGTCCATCACGGTCATGCCGGGTTTAAAGCGTATGGCGTTGAGCAGTTCCGTTCCAAACGGCGCCGACCAAAGCGGCAATTCATCGGTGACCGCCATCAGTGCGGGATCATTGGGATCGTATTGATAATCTAAATAATCCATACGGTTTTTCTTTTATTAGTGAAGTGAAATTATTTTACAGAGGTATAAAAATTTCGGTTACCGCTCCGTTATCGTTGATTTGTTTTATGCGGCCGCGCACGCGTTCGGCGCGCATGCGCATATTGCGAAGGCCGTTGCCTTTTCCGATCCGCTCATCGGGAATGCCGCGGCCATTGTCCCTCAGAGAAATTATGAGACCGCGATCTGTACGCTCGATGCGAACGTGTACGGAGGTAGCTCCCGAATGTTTGGCCGCATTATGCAGCACTTCTTTGACGATCAGAAAAACATTTTGCCGCACATCTACAGCCAGCGATTCTTCCGCGCGGATGCCGTGTACATCCCACGTGCAGGCGATCTCGGCCGTGTTAAGCACCTGATACGCCGTATCCTGCAGGCGCGCGATCAGGTCGCCCATGCGATCATTGCGTGCGTCAATGGACCAGACAATATCGCTGAAGGTGCGTATCACATCACGGCTGAGTTGGCCGATCCGTTCGGCGGAATGACGAATAGCCGAGAGATCATCGGAACTGCGAATGGATTCCGAACTGACGGCAATACGCGTGAGCGTTGAACCGATATCATCATGCAGATCGCTGGCAATGCGCACGCGCATACGTTCCATGGCGAGCAAACGTGTGACACGAATGCGGTAAATAACCCACAATAATCCGATCACGGCTAGGACGAGTATCAACCGGAACCACCAGGTTTTCCAAAACGGAGGCGTGATCGTAAAGACCAGCGATTCCGTCGGGCTCCATACACCCCAGTCGTTGGCGGACTGCACCTCAAACGTATAATCGCCCGAAGCGAGATTGGTATATTGGATCGTGCGTTCCGTAGTGGGAATCCACTGCGCATCAAGACCTTGTAGCCGGTAGCGGTAGCGCACCTGTTCCGGCGCTGAAGGATAGATTCCGATAAAATCAAATTTCAAATAATTTTCGTCATGACGGAAAGCGGTGTGCGCCACGACCGGAATGCTATTTTCATACACGCGCAAACGATGGATACGCGTCTGCGGAACGGTATAGAGGCTGTCGGAACTCGGGTTGATCTCTGTCATGCCGTTGACGGTTGCAACCCATACCCGGCCGTTCTGATCCGTACACACACCTCCGAGGCTGCATTCATCGCCGGCCAGGCCGTCGCTGCGCCGAATCGTGCGTATCAACGTGTCTCCGCCGGAAAACGAAAGGATGTGCATGCCGCGATTGCTGGCCGCATAAATGGCGCCTCTAGCATCACCGGTGATCGCATAGATCGTATTGTCACGCAATCCGTTTTTGGTATCAAAATTACGAATAACTCCGTCGCGTATCAAAGACAGACCGCCGCCATCGGTACCAACGCACAAAAGGCCGTCGGGCGCTTCGTATATGGAAACAACAAAATCGCCGGCCAGTCCGTTTTTCTGAGAAATATTTTTGAATTGCGATCCGTCGTATATAAAAAGACCGGCGCCGTCGCTGCCAAAGGCCATGCGGCCGTCGCGCAACGTACGTGCACACCATACGATCTGCCCGGAGAGCGGCGTTCCGGTAGCCCATGGCACGATCTGGCGGTTTTCTACTTTAGCAAGCCCTCCGCGTGTAGCCAAAATCATGTTCCCGTCGGCATCTTCGGTCATTCCGTAAGCCCGATTCATCGGTTTGTCGGAGTGACGATAAGTGGCGGTCACGCGTCCGTCGGTTACCGTGTGAATTCCGTTGTGTGTGCCGATCCACAACCGGCCACGTCGATCTTCAAAAAGACTCCAGATCAGGTTGTGCGCCAACCCTTTTTTTTCATCGAGAATTTCCGGTTTATCGCCACGCATGGTGATAAGACCGGCGTGTGAACCAAACACCATACTTCCATCGCGTCTCTGGGTGACTGTGGTGAAAGGCGCATCGGGCAATTCTTTACCGCTGCGCCACGTCGTCAAACGCCCGGGCCGATACATACTGACGCCGCCGCCATTGGTCCCGAAATAAAGCGTACGGTCGTAATCTTCATAGATATTCCATACTAAGTCATTGGCCAATCCGTTTGCTGTCGTCAGATTCTCAAAAACGCCGTGGTGCCATAGACTGATGCCATTGGCCGTAGCGATGCACAATGCGCCGTTTTGCAGGAGCAGCATTGCATTGATGTCATTATCGGCAAGACCGTCGCGTGTGGTGTAGTTAGTACAACGCCCGTTGATATACACACTCAGTCCCTCGCGTGTACCCAAAGCCCATGCGCTGTCATTGAGACGGCGAATGCTGCGTACAATGGGATGGATCAGTCCGTCGCGTGCCGTGATGCGCTGTTGCGTTTGTGGGGACAGAATCGCTACACCGCTGTCGGTGCCAAACCACCAGACATCGTTATCGGCGTGAACGCCGGTGTACACGCGCAGATCGGGTAACCCTTCGTGAAGGCCGATGGTTTTCCAGCTTCGCCGTTGCGGTTGATAAAAACTGACGCCGCCGCCATAAGTACAAATCCACAACGCCGAATCACCGGACGGAATGATATTCCACACGCGATTATCGCACAAACCGGAATCTTTATTGAGTGTCGTAAAACGCCCGTCGCGATACACAGAGAGGCCGCCACCGTCGGTTCCGATATACATAGATCCGTCATGGTACTCGTGCAACGCCGATATTTGCCCGCCGGCGAGACCGTCCTGCGTTTGAAAATTTTGAAAACGAACACCGTCCCACCGACTCAGTCCGCCCAACGTGCCGATCCACACATAACCCCAACGGTCGCGGGTGATCGCCGTGACTTGCGATTGGACAAGCCCTTGTTCGACATTGACGGAGCGGTGGATTTTGATTTGTGCGCTGACGTTGGATGACGGCATCAGCAGTACAAAAAAAATCAGAGTTAGTTTTTTTAGCGGATGCATCGGGGTTGATGTTACCATATTAAACTGCGCAATCAGACGTGATTTATGAAAATAAGAACCGATTATTTTCGAGATGCGCGAGTACCGATTACACGGTCTGACGAAACAACTATGCGTGCTGTGCGATGCGCTGCGATCCGCAGTAGATATTGTACTGACCGGAGCGAAGAAACCCGATCAATGTCATGCCGAACTCGTGTGCGGATTTGACGGCCAGACTGGACGGTGCGGAAACCGCCGCAATACACGGTATGCCGACGCTCAATGCTTTCTGCACGATTTCGTAACTGACGCGCCCGCTGACCAAAAGCAGATGGCCATGGAGCGGCAAACGTCGCTGCATGAAAGCCCAGCCGATGATTTTATCTACGGCGTTATGCCGTCCGATATCCTCGCGCGCGCAGAGTAAGTTTCCTGCATTATCAAATAATCCGGCGCCGTGCAGGCCGCCTGTTTGTTCGAATATTTTTTGTTCGCGGCGCAGGCGATCGGGCAAAGTGAGAATTTGCTCAGCCATAAAAACCGTCGCGTCCTCGATGCGACGAAACCCCTTAGCGCGCAAATCGCTGATTGAGCGGCTCCCGCAGATACCGCAGCTGGATTGGACAAACGAATAGCGGCGCAATTGGTCGGCCTCGGCCATGCGTGCGAAGGCGGATTCGTTCACATGCAGCGTGATTGAATTTTCTTCCGGTGATAGGATTTTTTGTATGATGGTATAGTCGGGAGAGCCGTCTCCGGCGTGAAGTAAGCCTTCGGCCGCCAAAAAACCAAGCGCCAAGTCGGCGTCATGACCGGGTGTACGCATCGTAACGGCGATTTCGACGGTGCGTTCCATGTGAGCGACCGCGATGGACAGCGGTTCTTCAGTGACGAGCGTGTCGGCATGATCGCGGTCCAAACCATCGCTGAATTTTTTTATGAGATAGGTGCGTGTTGCCGATTCCACATAAACCTCGAAGTTTCGCACAAACTACCCAAAAAGGGCTTCAATTTCACTAATTTTATGGTATTTTTATGGTATAAAGGTGTTAATTTCCGGATCGGCTTATAATTAAGAAAAAAATTGACAAATCATGTTCTTTTAGATATATTGCGTTGCTTTTTGGAAAAAAAGGCGTATGTTCTATAAAAATTTAGATTTAGCATCGTTTTAAAGCGATATAAACGCGATCCGATCGGTCATCAAAAACGGGTTGAACGTGGAAGAAAAAAAGAAATCGCCGCACAAATATGTCACACTTCTGGTGATGTTTGATGCCGTTTCCGATCCCCGGAGTTTTCGCCTTAAAGTTTCAACGCTGCGCGTGATGCTCGGTACATTGGCTGTAGTAGGTCTTGTGCTGGCCGGTTCTTTGATATACTATTTTTCGTTTGCCTATAAGGTGTTTTATTACGACGAGCTGGAGCGTAAATACGAAAAGCTCGCCGAAGATAATACCCGGATCAAGCAGATCGAACGCGAGTACCGTAAGGTCAAGCAGGAGAATGAAAAAATCCGCATCGTGTTTGGTTTGCTGAAAAACATGCCCCGGGACACGACGTACGAAGGCCGCTCAACGTATGAAAATTTTACGGCGCCGAGTGAAATGGGATATTATCCCGGCAAAGACCTCAACGATCCGATGCATGAAAAAATGGCGGAGGATATCAGCAGCGATGTCGGCCGTATCGGTATAGATTATTTATCCTACGCCCGCGTCGTGCCCACGTTGATGCCGGTTAACAGCCGCTTTATTGCGCGCGGTTATCAGGATAACCGTTACAACGATCCGTCGGCTACACGCATACATCGCGGTGTGGACATCGTGGCGGAGGAAGGCGCGCCGGTCAAGGCCGCTTCCGAAGGTCGGGTGATCGTTTCGGAATGGTTTACCGACTACGGCAATACGATCGTCCTGTATCATGGATTCGGTTTTTTTTCAGTGTATAAACATTTGCAATTTCGCCTGAAAGAAACGGATGATGCGGTCAAGACGGGTGAAGTGATCGGCACGGTCGGTAAGACCGGGCGTTTGGCAACAGGTATTCATTTACATTTTGAAATATGGCGCGACGGCGTGCCGCGGGATCCGGCGACTTTTATACCGCAGATCCGCGATGCGCTGGTGATCACGGTGAAAGCCGACTCACTCGCCAAAAAAAGCAGTTAAACTAAACGAAAGAACGCCCATGGCGTTTGGTGAAAAAAATACGAACAATACCGCCGGTGCAGGTCTCAACCTGATCAGCCGCGGTACCGTGATCAACGGCAATATCAGCGCCTCGACGAGCATTCGTATCGAAGGCGAAATCAAAGGCAAAATCGTTTGCCATGATGCCGTCACGATCGGTACGACGGGTATGGTCGAAGGCGATATTGATGCCAAAAGCGTGATCGTAGGCGGCAAAGTAATCGGCAATGTGACTTCGCAGGATCGTTTGATGATGGAGTCGCGTTCCGGTATCCAAGGTAATATCAAAGCCCGCCGGTTGGTGGTCGAAGAAGGCGCGGTGTTCGAAGGTCGTTGTTCGATGAAAGATACGAAAGATAAGCCGCTCGTGATCAACGAGAATGCGAATCGCGATATGTTTGAGGAACCTGAAGCTGCGCGTTTAGCTAAAGCGCAGTAGGTTTTATGCCCACGGGTAAACATACGACCCAAAGCTTATCGGAAACGATGCATGCGCTTGGGCCGTGGATCGGATGGGGTTGGCAATTTGCCCTGACGCTCGGCGTTTTGACTTGGGGCGGGCACTGGTTAGACGGATATTTTGAAACGAAAGTTCTTTTTACGCTGGCCGGTATTTTTTTGGGATTGGCCGGCGGTTTTATACAGTTGATCCGGATGGTTCGGAATCTTCCGAAGCCGGAACGACATCACCACGGAGAGGAGCGTCATTCGGACCGCGTAACCAAGCCGACGAATGAAGAGAAGGAATGAGTCAAAAATTGTTTCTGATGGTCGTATCGCTGATCACCGTCATTGTTCTTTTGATATTGAATGCCTTCATTGAAACGGCACAGGAATTTCGAGTCGTGCTTTGTGCGAGCGTTGTAGCATTGGCGCACGTGCTTTGCGGCTTTTATATGACGCGTTGGGCTTTTACTAAGTCAAACAAACTTTTTATGAGCGTCGTGATGGGCGGCATGGGCATTCGTATGATGTTGGTCGGCATTATCCTCGTGATCGTGTATAAATTGGTGGCGATCGATATCAAGTTGTTCATCGTTACATTTGGTGTGTATTACCTGCTGTTTCAGATTGTCGAGATTTATTTTGTAAACCGCGGGCTGCAGATGAAAAAATTAAATAATAATACTATATAGGATATTCGTACGCATGCTCATGCCTATGTTAACCTTCTGGCAAGCCGCTTCGCAGGAAGCGCCCAAAGCCGCCGACAAAGCAGAAAAAGTGGATATCGGCGGGACCATCATCCACCACATTACCAATTCCAATGAAATCGAACTCCCCATATTGGGTTATGTGAAACTGCCGCATTTTGATCCCATTCATATCGGCACTATGACGATAGACCTCAGTCCGACCAAACATGTCGTGATGATATGGTTGGTAGCGCTTTTGCTATTGGTGATTTTTTCCATCTTGGCTCGTCCCAAACTGATTCCCCGCGGCCTCTACAATGCCATGGAAGCGTTGATCAGCTTCGTGCGCGAAGAGATTGTGCGCCCTAATTTCGGTGCTAAAACCGACCGCTATATCCATTATTTCCTCACGTTGTTTTTCTTTATTCTGTTTATGAATCTTCTGGGGCTTATCCCGTATGGTTCGACAGCAACCGGTAATATCGCCGTCACAGCGACCTTGGCCGTCGTGACGTTTTTTGTCACGCAATATACCGCTATCAAGTCGCAAGGTATCGGCGGGTATCTGAAACATCTTACGGCCGGCGTGCATTGGCTTTTGTGGCCGATCATGATTCCCGTCGAAGTAGTGGGGCTTTTTACCAAACCTTTCGCGCTCAGCGTTCGTCTTTTTGCCAATATGACGGCAGGCCACGTCGTGATTCTCTCCCTGCTTGGTTTGATCTTCGTATTAAAAACATATTTTGTCGCGCCGATTTCTATCCTGTTCGCGTTGTTTATTTACGTATTGGAACTTTTCGTCGCCTTTCTGCAGGCGTACATTTTTACGCTGTTATCGTCGCTTTTTATCAGCATGGGTATGCACCACGAACACCATGAAGAGCATCATGACGCGGAGCATCCGGTGCATGCAGGGCATCACTGAATAGATAATGAATGAATGCAATTAACAAATACATAAACGAACTCATTTACAACATCATTTAACGGAGGAAACTACAATGGGCGATTTAGGATTTGGCTTCTTGGCCGCCGGTATCGGCGCAGGTCTGGCTACGATTGGTGCGGGTTTGGGTATCGGTAAATTGGCCGCTTCCGCCCTCGAAGGCAGTGCGCGTCAACCGGAATCCGCCGGTGATATCCGTACGACCATGATCATTGCAGCCGCCCTTATCGAAGGTGTGGCGCTTTTTGCAGAAGTTATCTGCATCCTGTTGGCATTGAAGTAATCGTATTGATTGTACGTTGGAATACGGCGGGAGTTAATCCCTCCCGCCGTTTGTTTAATGATGTTGTTGTAAACTGAGTTGTAACTGAAAAGGTTTTGTACGCTATGAAGACATTACTGCTTCTGCACATGATCTCCGGCGGCGGCGAACATAAAGGCGGATTGCTGGACATCGATCCGGGGTTGATCTTTTGGACCATAGTCACCTTCGTCATTTTGCTCGTGCTTTTACGTCTGACCGCATGGGGCCCGATCATCAAGATGCTCGAAGAACGCGAAGAAAAAATAAAAAATTCTCTCGAAGAAGCGGAAAAAGCCCGCCGTGAAGCGGCCGCTCTGACCGAAAAAAATCAGGAAATCATGGCGAAGGCCGAACGTGAGGCTCAGGAAGTCGCGCGCCGCGCCAAAGAAAATGCCGAAAAACTGAAAACCGAAATCATGGATCAGGCCAAAGCCGAAGCGGCCCGTTTGGTAGCGGAAGCCCGTACGCAGATCGAAAACGAAATGAATTCTGCGATCAGTGCGTTGCGCAAAGAAGTCGGTGACATGGCGGTCACGGCCGCCGGCAAAATCTTGGCGACCAACCTGGATGCCGATAAACATAAAAAACTGATCGATGATTTTATCAAAGACATGCCGGTGGGGCGTAATTAATTAACCGGTACAACGTTAAAGTATTAATACCAAAGTAATATGAAAAATTCCGCAACCGCACGACGCTACGCCAAAGCCCTGTTTGACATCTCGGTCGAGCAGAACGCGCTGGATGCCGTCTATGCCGATATGCAGAGCATCGCCACGATGATAGAACAGTCGCCGGAATTCCGTGCTTTTTTGCACAATCCGGTGATCCCCAATGCGCAGAAAAAAGACGCGATGAAAGCGCTGTTTGATAAAAAAATTCACACCGAAGTGTATCGCTTTATGCATTTGATCTGCGATCACGACCGTGAAAACATTTTAGGCGATATGATCGAAGCGTTTGAAACGCTGCGTAATGAAAAACTCGGTTTCATCCATGCGGAGGTTATCTCCGTCGTGGATATGACCCCCGATCAGGTCAAAGGCGTCACCGAAAAAATCAAGGCCCTGACCGGCAAAACGCCGCAACTGGTTTTCAAAAAAGATGCGTCATTGATCGGCGGATTTATGGTTCGCATCGGAGATACGATGATTGACGGTACGGTCAAGCATCAGCTGGAACGCCTCAAATCGGCGTTTACGGCCGTGTATCACCATTGATGATGTAAAACATTCGAACGAATAGAGACAAATAAATATAATATAACACAAGGAACCTAAATCATGGCAGTTTCTGTAAGACCAGATGAAGTATCCGGCATTCTCAAGAAGCAACTTGCTTCTTTTGAACGCGAGATGGATACCTATGAGACGGGTACCGTGCTGCAAGTCGGTGACGGTATTGCCCGTATTTACGGGTTGACCAAGGCCATGGCGAGCGAGCTGGTGGAATTTCCCAACGGCGTCGTCGGCATGCTTCTCAATCTCGAAGAGGATAATGTGGGTGCCGTACTTTTCGGCGACTCCTCCGGCATCAAAGAAGGCGATACCGTCAAGCGTACGGGCCGTCTTGCCGAAGTGGCCGTCGGACCGGAAATGCTCGGACGTGTCGTCAACGCGCTCGGCCAGGCTATCGACGGCAAGGGTGCGATCAATGCCAAACAAAAAACTCTGATCGAACGCAAAGCGCTCGGCGTTATCGAACGTCAATCCGTTAAAGAGCCGCTTGCTACCGGTATCAAAGCCATCGATGCGATGATCCCGATCGGTCGCGGTCAGCGCGAACTGATCATCGGCGATCGTCAGACGGGTAAAACCGCCGTTGCGATCGACACGATCATCAATCAAAAAGGCAAAGATGTATTTTGTATCTACGTCGGTATCGGCCAAAAAGAATCCACGATCGCCAAAGTGGTGAAGATTTTAGAAGATAACGGAGCGATGGCGTACACGACCGTAGTTTCGGCGGCCGCTTCAGAACCTGCACCGTTGCAGTTCCTTGCGCCTTATACCGGTTGCGCGATCGGCGAACACTACCGTGATAACGGTAAACACGCGCTGGTGATTTATGACGATCTTTCCAAACACGCCGTAGCGTATCGTCAGATGTCGCTGCTGCTCCGTCGTCCGCCGGGCCGCGAAGCGTATCCGGGCGACGTATTTTATCTGCACAGCCGCTTGCTTGAGCGCGCCGCGAAACTCAATCAGGATCTCGGCGGCGGTTCGCTGACGGCGCTCCCGATCATCGAAACGCAGGCGAGCGACGTGTCGGCATACATCCCGACCAACGTGATTTCGATCACCGACGGTCAGATATTCCTCGAATCGAATTTGTTTTATTCCGGCGTACGTCCTGCGATCAACGTCGGTATTTCCGTGTCCCGCGTAGGCGGTAGCGCGCAGATCAAAGCCATGAAACAAGTGGCCGGCCGTCTGCGTTTGGAATTGGCCCAGTATCGCGAACTTGAAGCGTTTGCTAAATTTGGTTCCGATCTTGACAAAGCGACACAGCAGCAGCTTCGCCGCGGTGCGCGTTTGGTGGAAATCCTCAAACAAGGTCAATATCAGCCGATGTCGTTTGATGCGCAAATCACCATCATCTATGCCGCGACCAACGGATTCCTTGATGATGTGCCGGTCGGTGATTGCCGTCGTTTTGAAAAAGAACTGACAGAGACGATGGAACTGCGTCACAAAGACGTTTTGTCGGCGATCATGGAAAAGAAAGAGCTGACGGACGACATCAAAAACAAACTGAATACGATCATCGGCGACTTCAAAGCCGCGTTCAAAGTTACAAAAGAAGACTAAACGGAAATCTTTATGCGAAACGTACTGCTTCTTTTCGGTTGGGTGATGTTGGCCGGTTGCGGTCCCAAAGAAATACCGGCGGAGCCGATGGCCACAATCACTTACGAAGTCATGCGCAGCAAATCGTTCCTCGTGGATGATGTGAAGTTCGAGGAATTGCCCGATGCCGATCTGGAACCGATCGTCAAAAAACTTGGTTTTACGCCGTCGGATTACCGGCATACCGTAAAACTTTTTGACAACGATGCGGCCAAAAAAAGTGATCTGGCTGTGCGTATCGGCAAATTGCTGCAGAGCGACTTGGAAAAAGCAAGTCAGAACGATTCCACTGTTTTCAAACAACTGATGACCAAATGAAACGTATCGCACGCATTATTACTCTGATTTGTATCGGCGCGGCATTGTACGGATGTGCGCCCAAAGCGCAGGAAGTTCCGATGGAAACGTTTGTGGACATCTGGATTCAGGCGCAGAGTGATTCCGCTTTCAAAGTCAAATACGCCAAACCTTTTGAAGAGGTCACGGCGGCGGATTTGGAAGCATTTGCAAAGCCGTACGGCTATACCGGCGCGGATATGAAGTTTACCACGTCGGAAATCATCAGCAAAAACAAAAACAAAGAAAACGAATTTCTGGAACGGATGAACGAAGCGACGCTGCGGACACTCAATGAGAAGCCCGACACATCGGCGGTCATCGAATCCAAAAAGTAAACACACACTATGGCGACATTACGCGAAATCAAACGACGCATCGTATCCGTCAAAAGTACGCAAAAAATCACCAAGGCCATGAAAATGGTGGCGGCGGCTAAACTCCGCCGAGCGCAGGAAAATATTATTTCCGCGCGTCCGTATGCTTACAAACTCGGTGCGTTGATCAAACATCTGGCACGCAATGAAGAAGTACAACAAAATCCGCTGATCAAACCGCGCGATGTAAAAAACATCATGATCGTCGTCGTGACGGCCGATCGTTCCTTGTGCGGTGCGTTCAATACCAACATTATTCGTTATGTCAATAATCTGCTTAAGGGCGACCTCAAGTCCAAATTGGATAACAACAATGTGAAGTTGGTTACGGTCGGACGTAAAGGGGATGAGTTTTTTACCAAACGTCATTTTCCGGTCGTATTTCGTCATGCTAATTTTTTCAATCACCTCAATTTTGACGATGCATCGAAGGTGATCACATATTGCGTGCAGGAATATTCGGCCGGACGTGTGGATGAAGTGCATGTCGTGTATAACGAATTCAAATCGGCGATTCAGCAAAATCTCGTGATGGAAAGACTTTTGCCGGTGGAACCTGAAAAAGTCGAATCGTCCAATGTGAAGTACAATATCGAAACGGATTATATCTACGAACCTTCGCAATACGAAATCATCAATACGCTGATCCCGCGTCATCTGAACGTGCAGATGTGGCGTATTTTGCTGGAATCATTTGCCGCCGAAATGGGTGCGCGTATGACGGCGATGGAGTCGGCAACGGAGAATGCGGGCGATTTGATTCGAACGTTGACCTTGTATTATAACCGTGCTCGCCAAGCCGCGATCACCAAAGAAATATTGGAAGTCGTCTCCGGTGCGGAGGCTTTGCGGAAGTAAATTTTTACGTAGAGGGATAGGGTATGTTTAGGGGATGTTCTTTGACAATACGTTACGTTTTTTTAGTCGCTACGATGGTTACGCGTCTGACGGCCGGAGAAGAAAATGGTGTCGGTTTTACATTTCTCGGAAGCCGTCCGGACGCACGTTCTGCGGCGATCGGTCCGATGGTGGCAATTCCCAATGCATGGTCCGCTTTTTACAATCCGGCGGGAATTGCTTTCGTTACCGGTTTTGATATGAGTCAAAGCACTAATGACTATATCGCAAACTCAACTATCAATTTTTGGACGTTGGGTTTGGGGCATTCACGTTTTGGGTCATTAGCTGTCAATAATTACCTATTTAATTATCTGAGAACGCAGATTACCAACGAAGAACATCCGGATGGTACAGGTGAATATTATCATCCTTATGAAAAAGCATTTTCTGCGTCTTATGCGTATGCTTGGTCCGGTTGGCTTGCCGTGGGTATTTCTCATAAATGGGTCCGCGCTGATTATGGCCCGGTAACAGCAAAAGTACAATTTAATGATATCGGTATTATGGCGCGCCTTCCCCTCGTATGGCTCAACACAAGCGGTTATCATCATGAGATGAGTGCCGGATTTAGCAGTATCAATAATCGCGCAGGGAAAAAACCGATATTTGAGGCATCAGGAAAAGCGATGACTGATCGGTTGTCTGGCGATAGTGCTTTTTGGTATTGGGAATACAAACCAATGAATACACCAAAATTTGACTTTTGGGCATTTGCTTATACACTTTCATACCAATCCGATGCGTGGCGCTTCACTGTATTCAAAGGTATGATTCAGTTAGTTTACAAAGATGCCAATTTGCTAGATGATGAACTGCGTATCGGAACGGAATGGACTATATTTGATATGTTGTCTTTGCGTGCACAGACTAAAAATTTTGAGAAACCAAAGAATAAGCCGCAATACAAAGAAAAATTAATAGGCGGCGCGTACGGCGCTTCGGTGATTATACCTCTCAAAGCTTTAGCCCTATCGCAATGGGATATTACACCGCGTATAGATTGGACACGTAGTCGCGGGTTATACGAAAAACAAACGTACACGTATTGGAATTTTGGAATACAAATGAATTTTTGGAATACGAAATAATTTAACACATATAGAATTAAGGATCGACACTCATGAACAAAGGTAAAATCGTTCAGATCATCGGCCCTGTGGTGGACATCGAGTTTGCCAACGGCCAATTGCCGGAGATTTACAATTCGGCTCATGTTACGCGTCCCGACGGTTCGACGCTGGTTGTCGAGGTGCAGCAGCATCTTGGCGAAAACCGTGTGCGTGCGGTCGCTATGGATGCGACGGAAGGTCTTGTGCGCGGCATGGATGCCGTGGACACCGGCGCTCCGATCGCCGTACCGGTCGGTGAAAAAGTACTCGGCCGTTTGCTTAACATTACCGGCGATACGATTGATGGATTCGGTAAAATCGAAGCCGCCAACAAACGTATGCCCATTCACCGTCCTGCGCCGAAACTGGAAGAGCTGACCACCAAAAGTGAAATGTTTGAAACGGGTATCAAGGTTATTGACTTGATCGAACCGTACATGCGCGGCGGTAAAACCGGTCTTTTCGGCGGTGCCGGTGTAGGCAAAACCGTGTTGATTCAGGAATTGATTCACAATATCGCCAAGCAGCACGGCGGATACTCGGTATTTGCCGGTGTAGGCGAGCGTACCCGTGAAGGTAACGACTTGTATCACGAAATGAAAGATTCCGGCGTGCTCAATAAAACCGCGCTGGTATTCGGTCAGATGAATGAGCCGCCCGGCGCGCGTCAGCGTGTTGCGTTGACGGCCCTCACGATGGCCGAATTTTTCCGTGATGACGAAGGCCGCGACGTGCTTCTGTTTATTGATAATATCTTCCGTTTTACGCAGGCCGGCTCCGAAGTGTCGGCGCTCCTCGGTCGTATGCCGAGCGCCGTAGGTTACCAACCGAACCTTGCAACGGAAATGGGTGAACTTCAGGAACGTATCACGTCAACGAAAAAAGGTTCGATCACATCCGTACAGGCCGTTTATGTGCCTGCCGACGATTTGACCGATCCCGCACCGGCGACAACGTTTGCACACTTGGATGCCACGACCGTGCTTTCGCGCGCGATCTCCGAACTCGGTATCTATCCGGCGGTGGATCCTCTGGATTCCACGTCGCGTATTCTCGATCCGTTGGTCGTAGGTCAGGAGCACTACGATACGGCGAAACGCGTGCAGGAAATTCTCCAGAAATATAAAGATCTTCAGGATATCATCGCGATCCTCGGTATGGACGAATTGTCGGATGACGATAAGATCGTCGTAGCGCGTGCCCGTAAAATTCAGCGTTTCTTATCTCAGCCGTTCCACGTCGCGGAGCAGTTTACCGGTACGCCCGGCCGCTATGTGAAGAAAGAAGATACGATTGCCGGTTTCAAAGCGATCGCCGAAGGTCAGATGGATGATCTGCCGGAACAAGCCTTCTACATGGTGGGTACCATAGATGAAGCGGAAGAAAAAGCGGAAAAGATGCGCCGATAATCGGTAAACGAAGGAAACATCATGGATAATAATAAATATCATTTGGAAATCATCTCACCGCGCCATGTCGTGTTCAAAGGGGAAGTTGAGAGCTTTACGGCCCCGGGTGCGAGTGGTAGTTTCCAGATCCTCAAAAACCACACGGCTTATATTTCATCGGTACTTATCGGTGAAGTCAAAATCCGTCACACGGACGGGTATGACGAAATTTATGCAACGAGCGGCGGTTTTGTGGAAGTGGAACACAATAAAGTTACTTTTCTTGCGGAGACCTGCGAAAAAGTCAGTTCGATTGACTTGATTCGCGCTCAGGAATCTTACGAGCGCGCCCGCAAACGTCTTGAAGATCGTTCCAGCTACGATCCCGAGCGTTCGCGTCAGGCATTGCTTCGTGCGCGCAATCGTTTGCGTCTTGCGGAAAAATACAACAAACAATAAAACAAGATTGTGTCTGATACACAAAAGCCCTCGTAAATATAACGAGGGCTTTTTGTTTTATGGGACAATGCCCCCGGTAAATACGGAGCGATTTTCCGGGAACGATAGTGTGTCATATTACGCTCACGAAGGCGCAAAGTCAGCAAAGCGAAATTTAGGCCTTAGAGTCTTTGCGTCTTTGCGAGAAGTGGTATTAGCTTTTGAACATGCAACAGATATTCTCATGCATACTTTCCTCACCGTATGACGGCGAATTTGACAAGTGATGTACCGGCCGATGATTCGATATGGGCGATATAGACACCTGCCGCGATCAGATGATTTTCTTCAGTACGCAGATTCCAGTACTCGGTGGCCGTGTAGCTATCCGGCCGTCCGTCGTCTGCCGAAGCGGTAGGGTCTTTGCGGCCGTTATCGGAGCGTGCATTGTGATGCAGAGTTTTGACAAGGTCCCCGGCGACGGTAAAGATGCGAATGGTACAGCGCTGAGGCAGGTGGGTAAACTGTATGCGTCCGGACTCCAGCGCACCGCCGATGCGCGTGTAATAAGGATTGGGCACAACGCGTATATCCTTCATGGATTTACGAAGTTGTTTATTACTCGTGACTTTCTGATCGGCCATGGTGGTAAAGGTGTATCGGTCTTCATAGCGCAAAAGATGCGCCACACGGATTTTTAGCGTACCATTGTCCACCCAGTTACTGAAGATGGTGTGTCTTTCAGCCGCGGTGATCGCTGTCCCGCCGTCAGAAGCGGCACCTCGTGCTGTGACATATAAGCTATGCAGAGCGATAGCATAAGGATTGGGTGTTGCTGAAACAGCGTCGCCCCGGTAACCCATCCACATCACACCGTAGGATGGGCGAGTGTACGGCGATGGAAAGAAGTTCATTGCACGCGTACCACCGCTGTAGGTATTGGTATCGAAGTACGTGTAGTTAAAACGGCCCACACCATTAAAGATGGTGTTTAAACCATCTAATGTCCATGCGTCAAAGTTATCACGGTCACGGAAGTTGACTTCGATCTGACGTTGTCCGGGGCGGGTGCGGTCTACATCATAAACCCGGAATGGCGCCAGTGTGGTATCATGGGAGGCACTCGTGCTGCCGGTACCATGCCGGTAGATGATCTGCCATTCACCGGGATTGCGGCTGAAGACGATGTCCATATCATGGCGCTGATCTTGATCAACACCTCCGATGCCCCAGAACTCTTCGGTGAATTCGAAAATACCATTCCCGTACGGCAACCCACCGGGGCCGGAATACCAGCGGGGATCGGAGAGATTGTAAGATTGGAATATGCTGCCGATCGTATAGGTAATCGATGGTACGCCGGTATGGCAATAGACCTGCACTTCAACACCGTCCACGATACCAAAGTCCTGCGGGGGATAGTCCGCTGTGCTGCTGTAGGATATAGCGGTGTGAAAGAGGGCATCATCATAGGCAGCATCGGTACCGCTGTCCCATACACCATTGCTATTGATATCAATGAACGTACGCGGATCATCAACACGGCTGGAGAAAGGACGCACGCTCTGATCGGTAGTATCTATGACCCGGTAGGCGAGCTGTCCGGGCGAGTACAGCGCATCATAGAATACCGGAGAACCATTGACGGAGTCCGGGAGGTTGAAGAATTCGATACGATAGGTAGTGCTGCGCATCTGATCGGGGAATACATTGCGCAGACGGATCATGGCATCAGCGTAGCCGGCTATATGCGCGGCGGTATCGCTCAAGGCGCCATAGCCGCTGATCGTACCTGAGATGGCTTTCATGGGCGTGGCCGAGAGGATGTTATCACGCAGGGAAGATTCCTGGCTGACGGGAATACCCGAGGGCATACGCATCCACAGGCCATTGATCAGGACGCTGTCCGGCAGATCGATGTAGGGTTGTGCGTCGTAAGCGGTGACGGCGTAATAGTAGGTATGACCGTTGATCAGGGAGGAATCGCTGAAGGCGTAACGCAGTCCGGTGTTATCGCCCAGATGAACGGAGCGTGAGGTCAGGTTGCCATTTTCGTCAATCTGACGTTCGAAGATAGTGCCAAGGGTATCGGCTTTGTCGAACTCGGCGATTTTGGTAAAGCCGCCTTGGATACCGGTGAGGCTGCGATAGACGCGGTAGCCTTGGAAGTCGTAGGTGATGTAGTCGGCACGGAAGCCATTGGCCTTGGTGATACCGGCATTTTCTCCGAAGTTATCGGGCACGGATTCGGCGTTGTTTTTCCAGGTGAGACTGATATTGCCGTCACGGGCGGAGATATCGCATTGTGGTGCATCCGGTGCAGAGGGCATGGTAAAGCCGCTGCCGGCCATACGCTGCAGATAGCTGTCGTTGGCCCACAGGCGGGCTACGGCGCTAAGGTGGTCATCTCCTGAGCCACCTACCACCGCCGCCCATATCTCCTGCGTGGAGCCGGCTTCCATACGAAACGGGCCAGTGGAAAGCAGGATACGTTTATCTGCTGGAGAGTTATCAATATTAGTGCCAACAAACGGATTACCGGGGAAAAGCCAGCGATTAAATGTACCATATGGGACAGAACCATCCGTCCTGAGACCTTGTAACATCCGATAACGTGCGAGGTTATTCTCCGGATCGTCATGAGGAAATTCATACATGGCGGTAGCCCCCATCCACACGGAGCCTCCACCGAGCGCACGCGGGATATATTTATTGGTTGAAGGATCGTAGGTGAGGATTTGTTTTTGATGTTGAAACTTCATGGCATACAGCGGGGCAAGACTATCACTGTTTACCAGAGGCCCTTGCAAAAAATCAAATCCTACCGCTAGAGGCGCATCCGTATTATCGTAGTTGTATGCATATCCCAGTCCGCGAATCGAATCAGAGCCAAAAAGGTCGTTACCGGAATTGGCCACATCACAATCCATCCAAAGACCGAAGTACGCACCCGGGTAGGAGGTATTGGTTTTATTAGTGATCGTGTATTTTAAGATAACAGCATCCTCAAGTATGGGTTTATCAAAGACAAATGATTCGAGGGTGATTTCAAGACCGAGCCCGGGTGAGGGACTTGATATGTGCTCCCACGGGTTGAGTGTAGTATCCAGATCATTGAAGATGGCCCATGTTTGTTGATCAGCGATTAAAGCAGGATCACCGTTTGCATCCAGTCCCGCCTCTTGTGGCCACTGATCCCAGTCCGTTCCACTGCGCGCCTG
>JABWCP010000012.1 GCA_013360215.1 bacterium
GAAAATTGCTACGCTTCCTACATTCAATCTCGACCTGCTCTGGAAATTCAAACTTGAAAACAACAGCCAAAGGGGGTATGATCTTATTCAGTATCCCTATCTTGCAATTCGCCTGACGAATTCTCATATTGAAAAAAAACGGAACCCTAGTATGACCCGCGCACAAAAGTTATATACGATTCTTTGCGGCATTTTTATTTCGGCATTGATCGTCGCCGAAATCACCGGCAGTAAACTCATTCAACATTCCGTCTCCGAAAATTGGGTTTTTATACTCACGATGGGTACGATCCCGTTTCCGATTACTTTTCTTGTAACCGATTTGATCAATGAATACTACGGAAAACCCGGTATTCGTTTCGTCACATTGCTTGGCATGGTACTGATCGGCTTTGTGTATGTTATTTTATTTATTGATATGAGTATTCCTGCGGCGGCGATTTCACCCGTATCCGATGCACAGTTCAACGCTGTTTTTGGCCAGTCCAGTCGCATTATTTTAGGTTCGGTTACGGCGTATCTCATCGGGCAATTTATTGATATTCAAATTTTTCATACCATCCGCAAACATACCGGTGAGAAATGGCTCTGGCTCAGGGCTACGGGTTCCACTTTTGTATCCCAACTCATTGACTCGTTTGTCGTACTGTTCATTGCATTCAGCAATACTTTGTCTTTCGAGCAAATTATGACGATCGGAGCAACGAATTATATTTACAAATTTGTCATCGCCATTATCCTGACACCCGTGATTTATTTGACCCATGCGATGATTGATCGCTATTTGGGTGTCTCGGAATCACACACAATGATCGCACAGTCCGTCGAAAAATAAATGAATACGGAATTCAACCTATGCCTGAAATACTTTGCCGCGTAATAGACTGCCACGTTTTTCGTCAAACACAAGAAGGGCCGCGTTATCTGGTGATGCAACGTGCCAATGAAGTGATTTACGCCGGTTCGTGGCGTATGGTCGGTGGAAAAATAGAAAACGGGGAAAAAGCGTGGGAAACGGCCTTACGGGAATTGAGCGAAGAAACCGGGCTTACGGCTATGCGTCTTTGGGCCGTGCCATACATCAATAGTTTCTACGAGGCTTCCAAAGATCGTGTCAACATCATACCTGTTTTTGCGGCGTGCGTACAAAACGACACCGTGACACTTTCGCGGGAACATAACGCATATCGATGGGCATCGTATGATGAGGCTTTGACCTTATTACCGTGGCCGGCTCAAATCGAGGGATTGCGTATCGTTCACGAATACATCACTACCGGAAAAACGGTTGCCGGATTCGTAGAAATCCCTTTACGCGCGTAGTTTGGGATCCAGAGCATCACGTACACCGTCACCGACGATATTAAAACTCATCACGGTCAACACGATCGCTAAACCGGGAAATGTCGAAATCCACCACGCGTTCAGCAAGGCATCGCGCCCATCACTCACCATATTACCCCAGCTTGCCGTAGGCGGCTGAACGCCCACACCAAGAAAACTCAATCCGGCTTCGACTAAAATAATCGCGCCTAAACGCAGCGTCGCCGCGACAACGACCGGCGCTAAAGTGTTGGGAATAATATGCACACGCATGATGCGTGCATGCGAATAACCCAATGCACGCGCGGCCGTGACAAATTCACTATTACGCAATACCAACACCTGACTTCGTACGATACGCGATACACCCATCCATCCGGTCAATCCTAATACGGCGATCATTAGTAAAACCGAATTGCCAAAAAGCGCAACGATCATCAGAATGAGAAATAAATTAGGAAAAGCCATCATGATATCCACTCCGCGCATCAGAAATCCGTCAATCCGATGACCAAAATAACCGGCGATCGTACCCACCAATGTGCCGAGCGCCACAGCCATCACCATGGCCAGCATACCGATGGCCAGCGAAATGCGCGCACCGTAGATCAGTCGGCTCAGAATGTCACGCCCAAAGCGATCTGAACCCAACCAATATGTTCTTTGTGTTAGAAAAATTTTGGGTTCAGTACTTGCCAGATTCGAAATATCCAGTTTCTTTTTTTGAATTCCTTGTGTATAAAAAACTTCGTTACCCTGAAGATGCCACTCATCAACAAACAGTAAGGGTTCTTCCGTTTGTCGAAGCTGTTGATTGATGCTTTGAAGTGTAGCGGTCCAGTATTCTGAAAAGTTTAGTGCAGATGGCCTAGGCGGCGCGATATCATTTTTTTTAAGCCGCAAGGCCGTAACGGAGTGCATGGGTTTTATGTATTTAGTAACGACAATATCTTGTTGCGCATTGGGATCATGTGGTGCATACCAGGGTGCAAATATAGCCATAAGAACGAGTAACATCAGAATGCAAAAAAAACACATGGCAAAGCCATTACGCCGAAACGCCTGCCCGGCAAGCCGCCACGGTGATGCCGATATTCTCTGTTGAGTTATTATGCATTTTTTGTGATACCAGTAAAATACGCCGATGATCCATCCCGATGCCGCCAGAGAAGCCACCGCATGCTCCATGATTTCCGGTGACCACAGACGTGTAAGGGACTCAAAATTTGTAACGATCAATATTGGTACGGTCACTGCGGCATGCCAACCCGTGAGAAAGGCCTTCCACGAATATATAATCATCCCTATCGGCAATAGCCACGATATGAACAGGATCATGGCTGAGGTACGATCACCGCGCCGCAATTCGGGAAAACCCGGCAAACTCTGTATCGAAATGCGATTCCCTATTTTGTTATTCGCCATGTTCGAACATGCTCCGCCAGTAATCCATTTCACGTTCCGATAACGACGGATCGTTTTTCGCGCTCAGTTCGTCTGAAACCGGTTTATTTTTAAGCGTCGTCAATCGTTGGAAAAAATCTTCGGAGCGTTCGACTCGGCAGCCGCACCCTTGAGCATACCACATCACTTCGTTATCGGAAGACACGACGGTGATCGTACGCGCTTTTGCCTGATCATCCACGAGGCGTTTGATCGCTTCATCAGCGCGATTGGGAAGATTAGAAAATAGTATGCGCACTCCGGATTTGACCTGTAGGGACATTTTTTTTCCGTCAAATACCACTACCGCATCGTGGTTTGTCATATTTCTAAACGTAGCGATATGCACCAAAAGCGCCTGACGTCCTTGCTCTAAACTTTTTATTTCCTCCCGTCGCAAAGCGTCAATACGTTTGATCAGGTTATATCCGTCAAAAATATAAAGCGGTTTTTGTGTCATACCCCGGCGCTCAGTTTTTCGAGAATCTGTCGTATTTCATTTTCGGTATTATAAAAATGCGGTGAAACGCGAATCGCGCCATCGCGGTACGATACGGTAACTCCCGATTGCATAAGCTTTTCAAAAACGTTTTTCGTAGGAATGCGCTGCTCGTCACGCGACTGAAACGATATAATCCCCGAACGATGGATGGGGGTTAGATCGCTACGGATGATCCATCCTTGTTCATTCAAACCCTGTGCCAAAAGATCAATGAGCTCCGTAATATGATAAAAAATATTTTCAATGCCGACTTCCATCAAAAGCGACACCGATGCTTTCATACCGTAGATACCCAGCATGTTTTCAGTAGCCAATTCAAACCGACGGGCATCTTCCGGAAAATCCAGAGCATATTCACGCAGATTCCACGGATGCTTTACCGACAGCCAACCGACCTGCTGAACCGTCAAACGATCAATCAGTTGTTCACCGACATATACGAAACCCAATCCGCCCGGCGCCATGAGCCACTTGTGACCGCCATTGGATAAAAAATCCACATAGGTTTTTGTTACATCCAAAGGGACGGCTCCGACACCCTGAATCCCGTCCACACAAAATAATATTCCGCGATCACGGCATGCTTTGCCCAGTGCTTCCAAATCAGCTCGAAATCCATTATGGTATTGGACAAAACTAACCGAGACTAGGCGCGTCGCCGCGGTAAATCGCGAAACAAAATCATCGGTTGTAAAGCGCCCTGTAGGTGTCGGCACAAATTCGACACGCACACCGCGATCTTGCAATTTTAAAAAAGGATATACATTGGAAGGAAATTCACCCTCCGCGATCAGAATATGGTCACCGCGTTGCCACGACAATCCATCAGCCAGGATGTTCAATCCCGCCGATGTGTTTTTGACAAAGCCGATATGCGCTGGTCGAGTGTTCAACATTTGTGCTAAGATACCGCGCAGATTTTCGCGCGTTTCCATCCAGACGGGAAAATTATCAACGTGTGTCGTAGAAGAAACCGTCAAAAGTTCGTCAATGGCCGATTTCACGCGTGTAGATACCGGCGAACAGGCTGCATGATTGACATATACCCCATGTTGAGTGGACGGAAAAAGCGCACGCCATTGGTTGAGTTTATTTTTCATTTTTTTATAAAAATATCCCTTAGTGCCGCATACAGTTCATCAAACGTAAACTGAAAACCGGCGTTTTGTAATTTTACCGGAAGAGCTTTCTGACCGGCTAATAAGGAATCGGAAAATTCTCCGACAACTATTTTTAAAACAAAACCCGGAACAGGCGCCCAACTGGGTCGGCGCAGCACTGAACCGAGTGTTTGAGAAAATTGTTTCATTGTCACGGGCATAGGGGCTGTCCCATTAACCGGACCGCGGATGGTTTTTTCATTTAAAATAAAAAGTACCGCTCGCACAAGATCGTCACGGTGAATCCACGGCAACCATTGTCGGCCGGAGCCAAGCGGGCCACCTACAAAAAGTTTAAACGGTAAAACCATTTTTTGTAATGCACCGCCACCTTCTTCAAGCACGATGCCGATGCGCAGACACACCACGCGTATTCCCAATGTTTCCGCTTGTAAGGCTTCGTTTTCCCATGCAGCACACGTACGCCCTAAAAAATCATCGGATGCGTGACGGGTTTCGTCCACAGCACCTTCCGGAACATCGCCGTAATAACCCACCGCGCTCGCATTGATCCAGGTTTTTGGTTTTTGTTGCGCTACGTGGCACGCTTTCATCAATATGCGTGTTGATAATATCCGACTATCGGCTATTATTTTTTTATAAGATGCGTCCCACCGTTTTCCGGCAATACTAGCTCCGGTCAAATTAATTATGGCGTCCGCTTCATTGACGTCGGAAAACCAATCCCCCGAAGAAACAGCATCCCAGAAAACGGCTTTGACCGTATCGCCCCACTGATTTCGAACCACATCCGGTCGGCGTGAGAGAATGATAAGTTGATGTTTTTCTTCTAATAATGCCTTTATCAAAGCATTTCCGATAAATCCGGTCGCGCCGGCCAGTACGATTTTCATTTAAAATACATTTAAGATTATGAATTTGAATAGCTCAATGTATTAGATTCATCTCTTAATTTGCACATTTTTAATTCTAAAGAAAAAAAATTAATTACTTTTATTAAAAATAATTACTTTTAAAAGCCAAATAAACTAACCTATTATTAATCAATGTTTTGCAAAAAACAGACTCCGTATTATTATGTATTTTTAATTTATTTTTTGATTACTGCAATATTTTTCTTGCGCAGTAACCTGTGATATATTATATTGAAAGTGTGATCGCTGATCACATTGTTTTTGAAACCCCCACGGAGGTTACCCCCTAACCTCTGGCTACGATAGAGACCCAGGGTTGTTTCCCTCATCCCTGGGTTTTTTATTTTCATTTTTTCCTACTCTAAAATTCATAAATTAATTGGGTACAAAATTACTTTTTTTCGTACCATAATAATGACTCATTACCCCACAATACATCGTTTGCGCAGGTGATTATGAAATCGTATCGCATATTTTTTTTATTACTGATTTTGTTCGTTGGTATCGGAATAGGGCTGATTCTTAGTTTTAATATCGGAAAACCACGCCCTTCCGCCCAAAATTCTTCGACAACCGATTCGTTCCCGATCGTTCACATTTCACAAGCGCTGGCATCAGAGCTCGCCGCAACTTCTTTTTCGGGAATTGCCCGGCTTTCGACACCGGCGGTTGTAACTATTACAAGCGAAAAAAAACAATCTTCATCGGACGAAGAAACACAATTCCGTTTTCACCGTGATATGCCCGAGCAAGGCGTCGGTTCCGGCGTTATTGTTTCCGCCGATGGCTATATCGTAACCAACAATCACGTAATTGATCAAGCCGAACGTATCGTAGTGCGTTTAGCCGATCGCCGCTCTTTTGAAGCCACACTTTTGGGAACCGATCCACTAACGGACATCGCCCTCATTCGCATTGATGCGACAGGTTTGCCGACCATCACGTTTGGTAATTCGGACATGATCCAAGTCGGCGACTGGGTCATCGCTGTCGGCTCGCCGCTCAGTCTTAATTCGACCGTAACCGCAGGTATCGTCAGTGCAACGAATCGTCAAATCGAAATCATCGGTGATCAATATGGGGTTGAAAATTTTATTCAAACCGACGCCGTCATCAATCCCGGAAACAGCGGCGGTGCGTTGCTCAATATGCGAGGTGAATTGATCGGCATTAATACGGCTATAGCCAGCCGAACCGGCATGTATCAGGGATACGGTTTCGCCGTCCCATCCAATATTGTGCGTAATGCCGTTCAGGACTTATCGCGGTACGGGCGTGTCGTGCGCGGTTATATCGGTGTCGGCATCAAAGATGTGGACGCTATATATGCCAAAGCTATCGGGCTGGATAAAGCCCGCGGCGTATTGGTAGAATCGCTTACGGAAAAAGGCGCGGCACGGCACAGCGGCGTGGAAGAAGGCGACGTGATTTTACAAATTGACGACATGCCGCTTTTTCAGCGCAACGAACTGCAAGCCTACGTCGCACTCCACAAACCGGGTGAGAGTGTGCGATTACAGATTTGGCGCGACGGGCAAACCGTCGAAAAGAAAGTCATGCTGCGCAATCCCGACGGCAATACCGATATACCAGCAGAAAAAATACAACGGCAAAACGATGCACATATCGGTTCAGAATCATGGGGTTACGGGCTTGGGTTTGAAGTGGAGAACTTAAGTGATCAAGGGATGCGCGGTGTGATGATTTCCAAAAGCTCATGGCGCGCCAAGGCTCAAAATATTTACGAAGGCATGATCCTGACCCGCGTCCAAAAAACGGATATCAATGACGTTTCTGTTTTTGAAAAAACAGCACGGGAATTAAAAAATGGCGAAGCAGTGATTATCCAGTTAGCCGATCGTCGCAATCCGGCCAATCATATTCTTACGGCCGTAGAGGTGCGCCGTTAAAACCAATCGCTTGAACAAAATATCGTTCTATTAACCGATCTGAAGTTTCATACCGTCGTCGGTCCATGTACCAGTATTGGGTGACGAATCTGTCGGCTTAATGATCGCACTCCCGATCGTAAGTAATCCGACTCGGCCGACAAACATCGTTACAACGATGAGTATTTTCGAAGCCGGCGTCATCAACATCGTAATGCCGGCCGACAGGCCTACGGTACCAAACGCGCTTACGACTTCAAACGCCATTTGCATGAGCGTAAATCGCGTTTCCAAAACGGTCATCAAAAGTATCACGCTCAATACAAAGGTGGAACTCAAAACGTAAAGCTTCACGGCATTGCCTACCGATCCTTTGCTTACCACATAGCGGAACAAAGAGACACGATTCATACCACGAAACGAACTGCGAATATATCCGAGCATAGTGGCAAATGTAGGAATTTTAATGCCGCCGGCCGTACCCTGGGGCGCTGCACCGATAAACATCAGCGAAATAAATACCATCAAAGTACGGATTTGCAGAAGCCCAATATCAACGGTATTAAATCCGGCCGTCCGTGTAGATACGGAGTGAAAAAATGAAATCAACCATTTTTCACCGGCATCGTAGTGACCAAGCGTATGTGGATCATCCCATTCGTATGCGGCCATGAGTACCGTACCGATGGCGAGCAGAACAACAGTTCCCCATATTACAATTTTCATTTGCAAGGGACTTGCCACGCCGGCTAGTTCTTCACGCAATTTTTTGGATCGTAAATATAACCGATCAACAAAATTATAAAAGGGTTCCACCAGATACAGCTTGTCCGGGCGTCGCATGGCGATCATCTCCATCAATGCTTCGCTGAAATTGAGCATTTTGTGAAGCATCAGCAGGAAAAAACTTTCAATGCCGAGAAGAACGGGGTAGCCGATACCGCCTAATACGATGAGTCCGGCGATAATCATATTCACAGACACATCCGAGCGAAAAGGCATCAGATTATCCGTATATAACCCGAAACCTGCATTATTGAATGCCGAGATCGTATGAAAAACAGAAAACCATAACGGTGTAATCGGGCCCTCGGCTAAACGATCTTTCGTCGCCAGATAAAGCAGTAAACAACCTACTCCTTCGATCGCCAAAGTGATTTTAGCCGTCGAAGCCAAAACTTGAAAAATCGTACGATGCTCACCTTCGACGTCCATCACGGAACCTAATGTTTGTGCTGTTCCCGGAGAAAGATTACCGGTTCTACCAATCCACAAAAGTCGAAATGCCGTCACCACACCAAAGCCACCGACTTGTATCAGAACCATCGTTATGACTTGACCGGCAAAAGTGAATTTGCTGAAGTCAACCGATGTCAGGCCGGTTACACAAATTGCGGACGTCGAAATAAACAACGCATCCACGTAGGATATCACATTTTCGCCGCGATTTTCAATAAGGAACAACAAAATCGATCCGATCAAAATCGCCATAGCAAAACCGATGATGGCAATTTCGGCTGCCGAATACTTGCGGATACTAAATTCAATCCGACTTTCTATTCGGTTTATTTCGTCTTGTAAAGAACCGGTTTTTGCTTGAGGATCGTTAGATTGGGGAGGTTCATCAGATCCGGATTGGGATACCGAATCCGGTTTCGAGGCTTCAGAAGTAGAATTTTCCATATATGTATTTTGGTCCGACCGTAAACAAACGACGTGTTTGTTTTTGGTGGGGAGCAATATACACTGAGCCCTATTGCAATGTCAATAAATTTGTTACGAATGCAAATAAGGTTTCACACCAAACAAGCGGTAAGTAATTTTAAGAACATTTTTTTAAATGTGAGTCAATCCGTATGATATGGGTAACCAACCAAACTTTTACCAACGCCTGAATTTCGCGGAGCAATTGTATCGAGTCGCCGTCATGCTGATATTTATCCGCAATTTTTTCATACGCTTCTAAGAATTTTTTATGAGAATGCTCATTATATTCGGCTACCGGGCATTTGCGTTCATGCATGCACTTCTCTTCGTACTTAAAATGATCGCGGATGTATGCGCTCAAAAAATCAATAGCCTGATTGACCAGCTCATCGCTACGCCCGTGCGTGACGCCTTCCTCCAGGTCGGCCAGGAAATGAAAAATATTTTTATGCTGATCGTCTATTTCTTTATCACCGATCAGGTATTCATCCTTCCAAACAAAAGACATAAATTTTTTCTCGTTATAGGTAGGTCAAAAGAACCGACCTAATTTGCAAGGCCATAGAACTATAATCAAGAGTTAATACGTAAATTTTAATGGAAAGGATGTAAGGAAACAAAATATTTTTCAAACAAATCTGCGTACAAACATTTTCTAATTTACCGATCGCCTTATCGGGCATGCGTCTTGACAGAGAGCATGCTCGCGTACAGAAGGAAACGCCGTATGCTTTTAAACACTGCGTTCAACGTTCACTGCACCAACTGTAAATAAAAATACATCAAGATACAAACGGCTAAAAATTCAGCCGTAAAAATGGCCAACATTGTTTTTTTGTATTCTTGCTTTTCCATACGCATCTATTCCTTAATTAGTCAGATTTAAAATTAACGGCGGAGCGGTTTGACGCGCTCCACCGTCTTTCACTAAACCAAGGGGGAATTAGATAATTAGTTGATTACTTTGCGATACGGTAACGCTACGATCAGTGAATTATAAGGTGCAACATCCGCATCGGATTCGTACACAGTATTGTGAGTAACGAAATCCAAAGCACCGACATGTACACCGGCAAATTCGGTCTGACCTACAATCCAGCGAACCGTATAAATACCGTCACCGGCAACGCGATCGCCATAGGTACCTTCATCGTTGAAAAGATGCTTGACGCGCATACCTGCAATTTTGGCATTACGGTTTTTACCGCGATGTATCCATCCCATCGGCGCATCGTCAGCGTTGCTGTTCGCAATCCCGACTTCTACAGTCACCGTATCGCCCTGACTCACTTGCGGTAAACCACCGCGTTCGATGAAGTAGGCGAGCGGATCGGTAAATCCGAAATCCGTTACACCGGCTGCACTGTGTATGGTTACATTGACGCTGCTCAGACTCATCGTCCCGTTTTTGGATCTACCAAATCCGGCCGACACTTCGCTCACGAGCCAACGGCGATCTATCTCCGGATCGGTATTGCGAACGAAACGAACGATACGTTTCATTTCATGTTCGAGCGGCTTAGTATATTTGACCAATCCTTCGCCGTCCGGATTTTCCGCACGAATCACAAAATTACCTTTCATAAGAAATGTGATTTCCGCTTCGGCGCTCATCGTATCTTCGGCAACCGTTATCTGGATATCTCTACGGCTCATACGCACAACACGACCATACCCTTTGATCGAATCAATAGGCGACGCGGACTTAGACAATACGACCGCCTCACCATCATAGGACTTGGAATACCCCGTTGCATCCGATTCACCCAAAATATCTACGCCGATTATTTCATCCGCATCTTCGATTATCTGATTCTGAATTTCTTCTTCATCAACTGTCAGATTGGAACTATCTTTTTCAGAACACCCGATAACCAGTAAAAAATTGACCATAATCATTACGATCAACCATCGGCTTGCATTCCAATACTTTTTCATACGCTTCACTCCTTTATGTTTGTGGTAAATATCTTCTAACATTTTCTGACCCGCTGCATGATATTAAAACAATTTATATGCCATATTTTAAATATTTGATATTTAATGTTATAATGATTCAAAAAAGTACGGATTGACGAAAAAACCGTCGCTTTTTCAGATTAATCAACCCAAATAACCTTCAAATTGGTAAAAGGAAATTTTGGCATAGAGAAAAGACAATAAGTCATATCTTATGATGACATTTTAGCACTCATGATTTATGAGTGCTAACAAGTAGAGTGCAAATTAAATAAAAACAAAAAACTTGAATTTAGGCACAAACCTTGTATATTTGCGGCCAACGAATTCAAGCTATAACCATTAACCAATAATAGTAACTTCTTAACTCATACTTCATAAACAGGAGATTCTCTCATGAAACTGAAGCCCTTAGCGGATCGCGTCATCGTGGAACCGATGGAAGCCGAAGAAAAAACAGCATCCGGTCTTATTATTCCGGATTCAGCCAAAGAAAAACCGCAAGTCGGTAAAGTCGTTGCCGCAGGTCCCGGCAAGAAAAAAGACGAACCCCTCACCGTTAAAACCGGCGATATGGTGCTTTACGGAAAATACTCCGGTACTGAAATCACCTATGAAAACAAAAAATATCTGATCATGAGCGAGTCGGATATCCTCGCCGTTCAAGGTTAATCTAATTTTAGAACACTAACCGATAACGATAACAATCTTACAGGAGATACATCAACATGGCTGCAAAAGAAATCGTATTTGATGTTGATGCCCGTTCAAAACTGAAACGTGGCGTTGACGTATTGGCCGATGCGGTAAAGGTGACCCTCGGTCCCCAAGGCCGTAACGTGCTGATTGATAAAAAATTTGGCGCGCCGACCGTTACTAAAGACGGTGTGACCGTTGCCAAAGAAATCGAACTTGAAGATCCCATCGAAAACATGGGCGCTCAAATGGTGCGCGAAGTCGCTTCCAAAACCAGCGATGTCGCCGGTGACGGTACTACGACCGCGACCGTATTAGCTCAATCCATCGTGCGCGAAGGTTTCAAAAACGTAACCGCCGGCGCTAATCCGATGGAATTGAAAAAAGGTATTGATGCGGCTGTCAAAGTCGTCGTCGCTGAACTCGCGAAAATGACCAAAAAAGTCGAAGGTAAAGAACAAATCGCGCAAGTCGCTGCGATCTCCGCTAACAACGACAATGAAATCGGTAAATTGCTCGCCGATGCAATGGAAAAAGTCGGTAAAGATGGTGTGATCACCGTCGAAGAAGCCAAAGGTTATGAGACCATTTTGGAAACCGTCGAAGGTATGCAGTTTGACCGCGGCTTCTTATCCCCTTATTTCATCACCGATGCCGATTCCCAAGAAGCTGTTCTCGAAGATCCTTTTATCCTGATCTATGACAAAAAAATCAGTGTAATGAAAGATCTGCTTCCTATTCTCGAAAAAACAGTTCAGATGGGCAAAGGTCTTGTGATCATCGCGGAAGATGTGGAAAACGAAGCGTTGGCCACTCTCGTCGTGAACAAACTGCGCGGCACCTTGCGTGTAGCGGCTGTCAAAGCGCCCGGTTTCGGCGATCGTCGTAAAGCGATGCTCGAAGATATCGCGATCCTCACCGGCGGTACCGTGATCAGCGAAGATGCGGGTTATAAACTCGAAAGCGCTAAAGTCGAATACCTCGGCCGCGCTAAAAAAGTAATCATTGACAAAGACAACACCACGATCGTCGAAGGTGTCGGCAAAAAAGAAACCATCAAAGGACGTATCGCTCAGATCAAAACACAGATCGAAAATACCAGCAGCGATTACGATAAAGAAAAACTTCAGGAACGTTTGGCTAAGTTAGCCGGCGGCGTTGCCGTGATCCGTATCGGTGCGGCTTCGGAAATCGAAATGAAGGAAAAGAAAGCCCGCGTGGAAGACGCATTGCACGCTACCCGTGCTGCGGTCGAAGAAGGTATTGTGGCCGGCGGCGGCGTGGCTCTGCTCCGCGCTCAAAAAGCCCTCGAACCGGGCCGCGGCGGTATCAATGATACCCTGCTCAAAGGCGACACCGGTCTCGGCGTATCCATCGTCAAACGCGCCCTCGAAGAGCCGATCCGTCAGATCGTCGAAAACTGCGGTATCGAAGCTTCGATCGTGGTCCAAAAAGTCCGCGAAGGCAACGATCACTTCGGTTTCAACGCGTTGACCGAACAGTACGAAGATTTACTCAAAGCCGGCGTTATTGACCCGACCAAAGTAACCCGTACGGCCTTGGAAAATGCCGCTTCCGTATCCGGTATGCTCCTTACTACCGAAGCCACCGTGTATGAGAAGAAAGAAAACAAACCCGCTATGCCTCCGATGCCTCCGGGCGGCGGTATGGGCGATATGTATTAATCGTCAGCTTAATACGTCTCCCAAGTTCCGCAGGCGAAAACGGCCGGCGGACATCAAATATAAAATCCCTGTTCTGCGCTATGCAGAACGGGGATTTTTTTTGGAAAGCATGCAACAATTTGCGGCCGATAACGTTCTTATCCGATCCATAAAACCGTGCATTTTATCATACCCAATGTCAAAACGTTTTTGTAGTATTACACCGTTTCCACGTCGTTAAAAATGTTTTTTACATATCTATCACTATCTCTGCGAGGATAAAGTTATGAAACGGAATCTCTGGTTATGCTTATGGTTTGCGCTCTTTACGCTTTCATCGGCACAAGCGCAACAAGAGTCGCGCTTAATGCGTTTCCCGGCGACGGATGGACAGCAAATCGTGTTCACCTATGCCGGTGATTTATACACCGTCCCTGTCAACGGCGGATTGGCACGCAAGCTTACCTCCGATGCCAATGGTTATGAAATGTTCGCACGCTTTTCTCCGAACGGTCAATGGCTGGCTTTTTCCGGCCAATACGACGGCAACACCGAAGTTTATGTAATGCCTTCCGGCGGCGGTGTTCCCAAACGTCTGACCATCACCGCCACCCTCGGGCGCGATGACGTTGCTGATCGTATGGGCCCCAGTACGATCGTGATGGCATGGAAAAATACATCCGAAGAAATTCTATTCCGCTCCCGCATGCGTTCTTTCAACGATTGGAACGGTGAACTTTTTAGCGTCAATCTGCAGGGCGATGCCCTGTCTCAAGTACCCGTACCGCGCGGCGGATGGATGTCCTTTTCTCCGGATGATAAAAAAATGGCGTACAATCGCATCTTCCGCGAATTCCGTACATGGAAACGCTATCGCGGCGGTATGGCCGATGATGTCTGGATTTATGACTTTGCCTCCAAAACGGTCGAGAACATTACTAATAATAATGCCTCCGATCTTTACCCGATGTGGGTCGGCAATAAAATCTACTTCGTTTCCGACCGCGACGCCCGCTCCCGATTTAACTTGTACAGCTATGATATTACCTCCAAAACGACAACTCAACTTACAACGTTCACGGATTTTGATATCAAGTTTCCTTCGCTCGGCAAAGACGCCATCGTATTTGAAAACGGCGGCTACATTTATCGTTTTGATTTGAAAACCGAAAAAGCAACAAAAGTACCGATCTCGATTCAGGAAGATTTCGCATCGGGCCGCAATGCGCTTCTTCAGGTCGGCAAAAATGTAACCAATTTTGAAATTTCACCGGATGGTAAACGTGCTTTATTAGGTGCGCACGGCGAAATATTTACCGTACCGTCCAAAGCCGGTATCACGCGTAATCTAACGCAGACTTCCGGTACGCACGAACGCGCTTCCAAATGGTCGCCCGATGGCAAATGGATCGCGTTCATCGGTGATGCATCCGGCGAAAATGAAATCTACATTATGCCGCAGGACGGCAGCGCCAAACCGACACCGATCACCAAAAATGCGGACACCTATTACTATACGCTGTACTGGTCTCCGGACAGCAAAAAAATTCTCTGGGCGGATAAAAAACTCCGTTTGCGTTATGTGGATGTAGCTACCAAAAATGTAACTGAAGTGGATCAGGCGACGTTTTGGGAATTTTCGGAATATACGTGGTCGCCCGACAGCAAATGGATCGCATACACACGCCCTGAAGATGCCGGTATGAGCCGTGTTATGTTGTATTCTCTGGATCAAAAAAAATCAACGGAAATTACCGACGGTTGGTACGAATCCGGTTCGCCGGCTTTCAGCCATGACGGCAAATATCTGATTTTCGGTTCCAATCGCGATTTTAATCCGGTTTACAGTTGGACGGAATGGAATCATTCCTATCAGGACATGACGCGTATCTATATGGTCACTTTGTCCAAAGAAACGGATTCGCCGTTCAAACCAAAAAATGACGAAGTTGAGATCAAAAAGGACGACCAACCTAAAGCCGACGATAAAGCCAAAAAAGATGACGCCGGCAAAAAAGCAGATGCTTCAGTAAAAATAGATTTGGATGGCATCAAACAACGCCTGATCGTATTGCCGGTCAGCGCATCCAACTATTATAATCTGGCAGGCGTCGACGATAAGATTTATTACAGCCGCCAAGGCAGCAAAGACGAGAAACCGCTGCTTTTCGTGTTTGACCTCAAAGAACAAAAAGAAACCGAACTCGGATCATTTAACGGGTATGAAATTTCCGCTGATAATAAAAAGATGCTCGTCGGCCAAAGCGGTTCATTTGCCATCGTCGATCTGCCCAAAGGAAAAATCGAATTTAAAGACAAGCTTGACCTCGGCAATATGGAGATGCGCGTTAACTATCGCGAAGAATGGATGCAAATCTTCAACGAGTGCTGGCGGCAAATGCGCGACTTTTTGTATGACCCGGCTCTGCACGGCGTTGATTGGGAAGGCGTTCGCAAAAAATATGCACCGCTTGTAGAACATGTCAACCATCGCAATGATCTGACCTATATCATCGGCGAAGTCATCGGCGAACTCAATATCGGACATGCTTATGTCGGCGGCGGTGAACGCAAACAACCGCGCCGTATCAATCTCGGCTTGCTCGGCGCAGAAATCGAACGTGATCCCGCAACGAAATATTATCGTATCGCACGCATTCTGCCCGGTGAAAACTGGCGGAAAGAAGTGCGTTCGCCGCTCACCGAAGTCGGCGTAAATGTAAACAGCGGTGATTATATCATCGCGATCAACGGTCAGTCGGTCGCCGGAGTCAATAATATCAACGAACTTCTGATCAATACCGCCGACAAAACAACCCTGCTGAAAGTTAACTCCAAACCATCGGAACAAGGTGCGCGCGACGTCGCCGTGACCCCTATCGCTGACGAAGCGGACTTATACTATTATCAATGGGTACAAACCAATATCGAAAAAGTCAACAAAGCGACGAACGGCGAAGTCGGATATATCCACGTACCTGACATGGGCGTCAACGGGCTCAACGAATTTGTAAAACACTTTTACCCGCAGCTTCGCAAAAAAGCGCTGATCATAGACGTACGCGGCAACGGCGGCGGCAACGTATCACCGATGCTCATCGAACGTCTGCGCCGTGAAATCGCTATGGTGGATGCGCCACGTAATCTTTCATCCCGCCCGGATCCTTTTGATATGATGGTCGGTCCGATGGTTTGCCTCCTCAATGAGTTTTCCGCATCGGACGGCGATCTTTTCCCCTACCGTTTCCGCAAAATGAAACTCGGTAAACTCATCGGCAAACGCAGCTGGGGCGGTGTCGTCGGTATTCGCGGCTCACTGCCGCTCGTAGACGGCGGTTATCTGAATCGCCCGGAATTCGGTTCATATGATACCGACGGCAAAGAATGGATCATCGAAGGACACGGCGTGGATCCCGATATCGTCATAGATAATGACCCGGCGCGTGAATTCGCCGGCATAGACGACCAGCTTACCAAAGGCATCGAGGTCATCATGGAAGAATTGAAAACCAAAAAACGCGAGTTACCCAAAAAACCGGAATATCCGAAAAAGTAATTTTTTCATAACCTAAACCAATGGACCAAACCATGAAACATTTTCTCATCACGGCTCTGCTGATCACGATGATCGCATGCAAACCGGCTGAAAAACCTAAACCGGAAAAATCTGAAATGCAGAAAAAAATAGACGAATTTGCCAAAACGCACATCGCCGTCAATATGGACCATCTTTCCGCCAAGGAAAAAGAAATGGTCAAACTACTGGTCAAAGCCGGACAAATCGCCGATGGTATTTTTTGGAAACAAACGGATGCGGATGCCGTTAGGCTCCGTGATGAACTGAAAGCCAAAAACGATCCGGCTTCCAAAGAAGCCTACGAATACCTGATGATCAATTATGGGCCGTACGATTTGGAAACCAATCGTCGCTTTGTCGGGCAAGGGCCCACCGAACGTCCGTTGACGGGAACGTATTATCCCGCCGACATGACCAAAGAAGAATTTGAAGCGTATATCAAGGCCAACCCTAAAGAAGAAAAAGAACTGACCGGATTGTATACCGTAGTCGTGCGGGATGGGAAAAAACTCAAAGCCGTTCCTTTTCATGAAGTGTACAAAGCGGAAGTTACGGCCATAAGCCAATTGCTTGCGCAAGCCGCTGCATTGTGCGAAAATGTCTCCCTCAAAACATATCTCACCGAGCGCGCCAAAGCCGTATTGACGGACGACTACTACGCATCCGATGTCGCGTGGATGAAACTTAAAGATAACAACATAGACGTCGTGATCGGCCCCATCGAAAACTACGAAGATCGTCTGTACAACTACAAAACAGCACACGAATGCGCCGTGATGGTCAAAGATCCCGAAGGCACCAAAGAACTGCAAATGTTCCAGTCGCACTTGGATGCACTTGAAAAAAACCTCCCGTCTAAAAAAGAATACATTCGCTCCTCGGCCGGCAAAGCCAATGTGCTTGAGGTGGTCAATATTGTTTACTTCGGCGGCGACTTTCAAAAAGGCGTAAAAACGATTGCTGCATCTTTACCCAACGATCCGAAAGTCCATGATGAATACGGAGGCAAAAAACAGATGTATAAAAATCTGATGGAAGCTAAGTTTCAAAAAATTCTGCTTCCTCTCGGCGAACGTCTTATCGCACCGGATTCGCGTAAATATATAGACATGCATTCGTTTACGACATTCGTAACGATGCACGAAGTGTCGCACACGCTCGGACGCAGTTTTGTCTATGGTAAAGACGATCTGCCTGTTCGTAATGCTTTGAAAGAATTGTATTCTGCCATCGAAGAGGCCAAAGCCGACGTTGTCGGTATTTACAATATGGATTATTTTGCCAAACAAGGCATTTACGATGCGGAAACCATGCGCAAACATTATACAACCTACGTTGTCGGTTTGTTCCGTTCGATCCGATTTGGCGCCGAAGAAGCGCATGGTAAAGCCAACATCGCGCAGTTAGCATTTTTGCAAGAACAAGGTGCGTTGGGACGTGATGCGCAAGGTTATTGGCAAATTCATCCCGAAAAATTTCAAGCCGGTCTGTCGGCTTTAGCTAAAGTACTGCTTGAAATCGAAGCCGAAGGAAACTATGACGGAGCTAAGACGTTTATCGAAAAATACGGTAAACTGACCGATGCGATCAAAGCCGACTTGGCCAAGTTTCACGATATTCCGCGCGATCTCAATACGACATACGATATAATGAATCAACTTTGATTCGGTCACTTTATAAACCGATGGCGGAATCATGCCCATAGCCTGGATCAACGGCAAATATGTGCCCGAAGATGAAATAGCTTTGTCGCCCAACGATCGCGGTTTTTTATACGGCGACGGGGCGTTTGAAACGATGCGGTCCGTGCAATCGCGCATCATCGCATTGCATGCACATATACACCGTTTGAAAACGGCCTGTGAACGATTGCGAATTCCGCTTACACAAGGACCTGAAAATTTCCGAACGATCATTCAAGAATTGCTCAACCGAAACGCGTTACAAGATGCTTATATACGGATCAGTATAAGCCGCGGCCCGGTTGAGCAATTTGGTTTTGGATTTTCCAAAACCATCAAACCGACGTGCCTCCTCGCCGTACGCCCTGCGCCGACGATTCCTGATAATATTTACCAAAAAGGCGTATCTGTCGGATTTCAGATCAGTTCACTTTTTGGTTCACACACCGGTGATACGGCCATCAAATCATTGAGCGCGGTGGAATACGTTCTTGCCAAACAATCGGCGCTTGAGAATAAATGCTACGATATGTTATTGATGGATTCGATCGAACGCGTGTACGAGGGCACCTCCAGTAATGTATTTGTCGTCCGTCAAGGTGCGTTGTGCACGCCGCCGGTTCATAGCGGCATACTTCCGGGTATTACGCGCGCACGGGTCATCACTTTGGCTGAAACAAAACTTCATCTGCCCGTGCGGGAAATCTTGTTTTCTAAACAAGATGTACTGACCGCAGAAGAGGTTTTTTTGACGAATACCAATATTGATGTATTGCCGGTAACCGTCGCAGGTGAACAAACCATAGGCAATGGCTTACCTGGAAAAATCACACAATCATTACTTCAACTGTACCGCCAAACTCTGATCGAAATCCTTGAATAAAGCATCCGACGTACATAGCGAACCTTGGGATTGGCCGAACGATATTTGGTCACTGTATCGTACGATCGCCGCCTCTCCGCGATTTATTTTTTTATACAGTTCGTTGCTACAACCATCGTACGGCCGATATTCATACCTTGCATGCGACCCTTCCATCGTTTTTAAATGTACCTCTCATCACAACGAGATTACTACAGCGACCGGCGTGACGTCTATGGACGGGAACCCCTTCGATTGCATGTACGATCTGATGCAACAATATGCCGCGCCAAAAAATCACGGCAACGTTGATTTTTGTACAGACGGCTGGTTTGGATATTGGGGTTATGATACGCGCGATCATCTGGAAAAAGTCGCATCACACGCCCGCATGTGTTTGAATACGTCCGATGCGTTATGGATGAAATTTGACGCCGTTATCGTTTTAGATCACCAAGAGCATCAGGCGCGGATTACCGGTACTCGTACCGGCATTCAGAAATTACGCGAGCGCCTTCAACAACCTGTAGCCTCGTATCCTGAAAAACCGCTTCAATTTAAAATTCATCCGACCGAAACCCGTGCATCATACATTCAAAAAATTAACTCCCTGCATGAATCAATCGCTGCGGGCGATGTGTACGAAGTCAATCTATCGCAGCGTTTTGATGTGACGGTAGATGGCTACGATCCGAACGTGTACAGTCGTATTTTTAGATCGTTGGTCGAAACAAGTCCCGCGCCTTTTTCGGCGATTATTCAATGCGATGAAACAGCTGTAATCAGTTCATCACCTGAGCTCTTTTTGCAAATGCATCAAAATATATGCACCAGCAAACCGATCAAAGGCACACGGCCACGCACGGGTAATTTTGATTCCGACGAAAAAAATTATTTCGATTTACAAACCGATGAAAAAGATCGCGCCGAAAATCTCATGATCGTTGATCTCGTCCGCAATGATCTTGGGCGCGTTTCACAGGCGGGCTCTGTTGTTACGAAAGATCTTTTTGCTGTCGAAACGTACGCCACCGTTTTTCAGATGGTTTCTACGATACAGAGCCGATTGTCCGAACATGCTACGATGATGGATGCCGTGAAAGCAGCATTTCCGCCCGGTTCGATGACAGGCGCCCCCAAAATAAGCGCCATGCAACATATCGAATCGTTAGAACCTTATAAGCGCAGTGTTTATGCCGGCGCTATCGGCTGGATGCAAGCTTCGGGGGAAACAATGTTATCGGTGGTAATTCGAACACTTATTTTCAACGGAGCCTCCGGTTATTTTCAAACCGGCGGGGCCATCGTGTGGGATTCTATACCCGATGAGGAGTATCAGGAGTGTTGGGATAAAGCTCAGGGAATTCTGCGCGCGCTTGAAAAATTGGGAGTAATTAACTTACCGGTATATATATAACCTATACGTCATTCTATCGCCCATCGTCACATCATCTGCAATGCCTAGCCGAACCAGCTTTTTAGATTCTTCAAAATTTCATTTTTATTTTTTGTCAGCAAAAGCGGCTATTTGAAAAGCGCATCCATCGAGTAACCTTTGGCATCAATGCTTTTTTTGTATTTTTCGTACATTGAACGCAAAATTTCTGTTGATACGACATGGGTGATGCCGTAACGGTATTCTGTTTTAAGGCGAGCGTACAGTTCACCCTTATATAAACTTGGCGCAGGAATTTCCTGTGTAAAACCGGGATCCGGCATCAGATAATATTCCTGCGTAGCGGATATGGATTTCGCCACGCCCACAAGTTCAAAATTGGGCACCCCGTCTTTGATGGCGAGCACGATCCCTCCACTGAGTCCTTCATTCATCGGCGCATCGGTCAGAAAGGAACCGTTACGATCGCGATTGGGACTGCTCACTGTGCCTTTGGTTACCATTTTAAAACCCATCGGATAACCGATCACGTACACAAATGAACCCCATCGTAATTTTTTGGATTTCCCGATCGGATATCCGAAAACATGCACGGGTTCCTGTGGCATATGATCAAATGAACGGCCGATGATCGCGATATCATTTTTGCTATCTATGGCTAAAACTTCCAACTCTCCGCCTTCCGGCAAATCGCGTATAAAATTGCTTTGACGTTGAAGAAAAGACACCGACTGGACATGCCCGCTCGGATAATAAGAATACACCGTATCCGAAAATTCGACAACATGCGCACACGTAAGTAAAGCCACACGTTTGGTATCATAATAAATCACCGTCGCCGTACCGGACACAGAGGCTTGCGTATTAAGATAACGGTACGCGTATTTTTCTGCTGCACCGGCGCGCACCGCCGTCGGAGTTACGGCAAATTTTTCATCAAAATAGTACGAATTATAAAACGCCGTGGAGAACATGATTTTTACCGAAGCGCTGATCTCTTCCAATTGATCCGAACTGCTTCGGTATGGGAATTCGCTGTCGTATTCATTATCAAATAAGGTCGGATAAGCCGCTTGGCGAATACGTGACGAACACGAAAGCAAGAGGCCAAATGCGATAATGACCATCATACGCAATAATGTTTTCATAAAATTTCCCCGATTTAGTTTAACGATGAACCTTTTCGCATCTCTACCGGCTTTACACGAGATAAGTTAATCCGACAGATTGGTTTTCGCATCGGTAGTTAAGGCTCACAATGCAAAATACATTTAAAGTGTAGTCAAATCCACGATCAATAAATACGATATTTTGAGAAGAATGTATTTTGTATGATCTCACATATCGTTACATCGGGGTAATTAATATTATTCCATGCAATGCGCCTAATAAGATTCTTGAAAGCAGTTTATTTTTCTGCGCCAGGGGCGATAACGCCTGTCCGCATACGCGGATCGTGATAAACGTTTAGGAAGTGCAGTAAACGCTTGCATGTGGTCCAACGGGTGATCAATCTGGTTGAATTCACGTGCTTGCAATTGGATATATTGCAGCGTGGGATTGATACTGCGATGACCGAGTACACGCTGGATCGTCATCAGATCCGTACCGTTTTCATAAAGATGTGTCGCCAAGCTATGACGCAGGGCATGCATATTGAGTTGTTTACTGAGCCGGCTTCTTTTTTGTAATGTACGGAAAAGCCCTTGCACATAACGATCGGCAAGCGGTTCATCCCCTATTTGCCCTGGAAAAAGCCACCGTTGCTTCGGTTGCGTACGCAGATAATTTTCTATATGAATTAAAAGCGTCGCATTCATAGGTACATAACGCGCTCTGCCGCCTTTGGCATAGCGCACCAAAATAAGCATGCGCTCCCGATCAATGTCGCGCTGCCGAACATGCAAAAGCTCATTCAATCGCATACCCGTCGCATAAATCATCATAAAAATAAGCCGATATTTTGCGTTAGGTTCATGCGTCAAAAGCCGCTCGACTTCACTAATGGACAGAACAACCGGAAGGCGTTTCTCACGCGTCGGTCGCGGCATCGGAAAATGATTGATAACCACGCCCAAGGTTTGTTCGTATAGAAACTTTATCGCGCTATAGACGATATTAACGCCGGACCAACTGTAGTTTTTTGTTTCACGCAAAAACATAAGATATCGCCCAATCTCGTCGTCGCGGATAGTTTCTGGCGCTTTTTGAAAATGCATCAAAAAACAACGCACTCTGTAGGTGTACACGTCAACCGTTCTATCACTCATGTTTCTCAATTTCATTTCCATGACCATACGTTGAATAATATTTTCCATAACTGTGGTGGGTTAGATGATGAAGTATATTGAATGAAACTATCATAATTTAGATGCGTATTCACGATCAATCCTCTATCATCTCTCTAAAAAGGAAACGCTTATGCGCGGCTTCACACGATTGTTTTTCGTACACCTAAATTTAGGTATTTTTGGTTTGGCTCTTATTACACCGTGCCTAGGGCAAAGCCGGTCTCAAACTGATTCCGTGGCGGCCGTTAGAAAATTACATTTAAGTGCACTCAACAAAACCCTTGAAGGCCGTGAATCATTACCGGCGGATTCGGTTTTTAAAAACCTGCAGACCATCGGGGGATTTGAAGCCGGGTTAATGCCGGTCATTATGGAAAAATGGAGTATCGCTTTGGGGGTCGGTTGCGACTATTGCCACGATACAAATAACTGGGCTTCGGATGCTATTCACGAAAAAAAGACGGCGCGTCAGATGGCCGGACCACTCAATGAAGCGATACGTAATGTACTTAGCAAAATTGACGGACTAAGTGAACGACCTGTGGTCAATTGCGCAACATGCCATCGCGGCGAAGTCAAACCGGCTACGCGGGTAAAATAAATCAATTCAAGCCATTTATAGCCGAAATACCTTTCACGAAAGGCTTTTGTCATACTATAAAATAATCACATTGTGTGATGCATAGGCCGATTTCTTCAAAAATAGTCCCCTCTTGAATACTCTTTTTTTTTAGCGTACAATATGACCGAAGTCATTCTTTTTCCCGTCTCATGACTCTTAATTAAGTGTGAATTTGCATACACCCCCGGCTATTAAGGAGATTATTCCGTGGTCATAGGAATTCCCAAAGAAACTGCAGCAGGCGAAAACCGCGTTGCCGTGACGCCCGATACTGCTGCCAAACTCATCAAAATGGGGTTTGAAGTCCGCGTCGAAAAAAGCGCCGGCCAAAATGCTCATTATACGGATGAACAATACACCAAACATGGCGCGGCCATTGCCGCTACGGCGACAGACCTGCTCGGTCAGTCGGATATCATTCTCAAAGTTCAAAAACCCAGCGATGCGGAAATCAAACAAATCAAAAAAGGCGCATTGCTGATTTCGTTTGTGTATGGGCTAAATTATCCGCAAGTGCCCAAAGCGTGTGCTGAAGCGGGCGTCAATCTGATGTCCATGGACTTCATTCCGCGCACTACACTGGCTCAAAAAATGGATGCCCTGAGTTCACAATATAACATCGCCGGCTATAAAGCCGTTCTGATGTGTGCTGCGGCTTTCGGTAAAATGTTCCCTCTGATGATGACGGCCGCCGGTACGATTTCACCGGCCAAAGTTGTGATCATGGGCGCCGGCGTTGCCGGATTGCAGGCTATAGGAACGGCTCGCCGTCTCGGTGCTGTCGTCGAAGTGTCCGACGTGCGCGCTGCGGTCAAAGAAGAAGTGCAGAGTCTCGGCGGTAAATTCATCGAAGTGCCCGGTGCTGAAAATATGCAGGATGCCGGCGGATATGCCAAAGAAGCCTCGGCAGAATTTCTGCAAAAACAAAAAGAATTACTTTTCAAACACATCACCGAAGCCGATATCGTCATTACCACCGCGCTGGTACCCGGTAAAAAAGCACCTGTGCTCGTCACCGAAGAAATGATCAAACACATGCGCCACGGTTCCATCGTTTTGGATATGGCGGTCGAATTTGGCGGAAATTGCGAAGTCAGCGAAGTCGGTAAAACCGTAACCAAACACGGTGTAACAATTATCGGCGAATCCAATATTCCCGCTACCGTACCTACGCATGCCAGCGAATTGTATTCCAAAAACCTGCTCGCATTGCTTCAGTACATCGCCAAAGACGGCAACCTCCAGCTCAAACTGGAAGATGAAATCGTCAAGTCGGCGTTACTGGTACACAATGGCGCGGTAGTCAACGAACGCATTAAACAAGTTTTATAACCGATCCCGGAGGATATATATATGGGTGATATCGTTATGCTCATCACGGTTTTTGTGCTCGCCTGTTTCGTGGGCGTGGAATTGATTTCCAAAGTACCCCCGACGCTGCACACACCGCTGATGTCCGGTTCCAATGCTATTTCGGGCATTACCATCGTAGGCTCGCTGATCAGTGCCGGTATCGGTGAAATGACTATCAGCACTATTTTGGGCGTGATTGCTGTGGCTTTTGCCATGATCAATGTGGTCGGCGGTTATCTTGTCACTGACCGTATGCTCAAAATGTTTAAAAGAAAATAATTTTCTCAGCGATAAACCAACAGGTTCACTATGGAACATCTCCGCGAAAGTATTGAAAATATCATGTACCTCATCGGTGCCGTACTTTTTATTTTCGGCATCAAAATGCTCGGTTCACCGAAGACGGCACGTAAAGGTAATTTTTATTCAGCGGTCGGTATGCTGATCGCTATCGTTGTTACGTTATTTGACAAACACATTCTCACATACGAATGGATTATCGTAGGCGTTTTGGCCGGATCTTTAGTCGGCGCTGTATTAGCCGTTAAAGTGGAAATGACTTCCATGCCGCAGATGGTCGGTTTGCTCAACGGATTCGGCGGCGGTGCATCGACCCTGGTGGCCTTGGCGGAATATTACCGCGGTATGGCGACCTATCAAACTGCGCTTCAGTCCAATCCGTCATTGACGCTTCTTGAGCATATGCCGTATCAAACCACTGTTTCAATAGTGCTCGGTATTCTTGTCGGCGCGGTTACATTCAACGGTTCACTCGTCGCGTACGCCAAACTTCAGGGTTTGATTTCCGGTAATAGTATCCGTTATCCTATGCAGCATCCGCTCAACGCGCTGATGATCGTTGTTACGTTGGTCATTGGTGCCTTAGGCGTTATGGACTTGAACAACCAATGGTACTTTTTAACGGTCACTATACTCGGGCTTATTCTCGGTATCACGCTTGTGATTCCCATCGGCGGTGCCGACATGCCGGTAGTTATCTCGTTGCTCAATTCCTACTCCGGTATTGCCGCGGCGATTACGGGATTTGTGATCAACAATAATATGTTGATCATCACCGGCGCATTGGTTGGCGCTTCGGGTATCATCCTTACGGACATTATGTGCAAAGGCATGAATCGTTCGCTGATGAATGTGCTCCTCGGCGGCTGGGGTACGGCGCCGGCTGTCGAAGCCTCGAAAGATAAAAAACAAGTAGTCGTCAAATCGGTGGATGTCGAGGAAGCCGCTATGCTGTTTGATGCCGCGCGTCTTGTGATCGTCGTTCCGGGTTACGGTATGGCCGTCGCACAAGCACAGCATGCTGTTCGTGAACTGATGAATGTACTCGAGAAAAAAGGATGCGCCGTTAAGTTCGCTATTCACCCGGTCGCCGGTCGTATGCCCGGTCACATGAATGTGCTCTTGGCAGAATCCAATGTGCCCTACGAACACATGTACGCTCTTGAAGAAATCAATGATGACTTCCGCAATGCCGATATCGCACTCATCATCGGTGCCAATGACGTCGTCAATCCGGCCGCACGCCATGACCAGTCCAGCCCGATTTATGGTATGCCTATTCTTAATGCGGATTACGCTAAAACCGTAATTATCAACAAACGCTCCATGGCGGCCGGTTATGCCGGTATTGATAACGAACTCTTCGGATTCCCCAATGCGTTGATGTACTTTGGTGACGCGAAAGATGCCGTTTCCAAACTCACCAACGAACTGAAGAGCATGAATAATTAGAACCCCCCTTCGTTTGATAGACGGTTACACACAATCGCCATGATCACAAATGTTCATGGCGATTGTCCTTTTTATCCTTTATCTTTTTTTATGAAGCGTTTTACTATCGTACGTTATCAACGCATCGTGTATTGTACAGGTCTGTATTTGGCCATTTTCATTTGGTTAGGATCAGCACCATCCGTCATCGCGCAGCGTTCATTTAAAATGCCAAATGAAACCGGTGCAATTGCACAAGAGCGCCCTTCCGGTAATTCGATCGGTGTTATTACCACAACCGGCGATACAGTTTTTATCGCTGCAGGAAGCAATCTCAATATCACCACAAATGCGGGTGCGGCATGGAACATCATCGGACGCTCTGACGGATTATACAAGGGTTCGCCTGTCGCCATCACGCATCATAAATCCGTTTTGTATGTAACGACGGCTTACGATTCGTCCCTCGCCATTGAACCAACCTACGGTGTCAGTGGCGGTATTTCCATTTCCAAAGATTTCGGCAACACGTGGTCGCATATTGCGCAACCCACTGACACCGGCACCATTCGGGGCCCCGTCGTACGCACGGATGCACGTACATCGCAGCCGATCGTTCTTAATTTGGTACGTGATGTGATGCGACGGCAAACGGGTTTCCTTACCGATTCGATCTACGTCGTTACGATCAAGTCGGCGATAGATAATATCACGTTTGATATCGCTGTCAACGACAGTTCGATTTGGCTGGCCGCATTTGCCGGCGGACTCCGTCGCGCACGTATCGCCTTGGACGGCACGATCGGATATTTCACGCCAATGCCATTGCCGCCCGACTCGCTGCTTGAAATTAAAGCCGACCGCGATTATGATTTTTCGATCGACCCTTTAGAGCATTACAATCATCGCGTTTTTTCGGTGATCAGCGCACGCGATGGCATATGGTGCGGTTCGGCCGGCGGTATCAATTTTTCGTCCGATTTCGGTCAAACATGGAAACGCTATACGTCCGATCAACACCATATCAGCGGTAATTTTGTCACCGCCTTAGCTGAACAATTTTATACCGAATCCGGTTCGCTGCATCGGGTTATTTGGGCAGGGACCAACCGCGCCCTGAGTTCGGCCGAAGAATCCGGCGTTTCTTTTACTACCGATTCGGGTGCGACATGGCAAACTTCGCTTCGCGGTTATTTTGTCAATAACATTACTTTTGACGGAAAAACAGTGTACGTTGCTACGTCGGACGGTCTTTTTCGCTCGTCGAACCTCGGCCAAAGTTGGGAACGTTTTATTACCATTATAGATCAAACAAGCGGCGATCGTATTTTTACGAGCGAATTTACAACCATCGGTGTCACTCCTAAATCCGGAACGCATACTATCTTTGCAGGAACCTATGATGGTTTGGGCATTTCTACTGATGATGGCGTGACGTGGACCATACCGCGTGCGTATGCCAAGCCCGGGCAAAAAGGAAATCCATCTTCATACGCATATCCTAACCCTTTCTCTCCGAAGTATGGCATCACACGATTCCAATTTGACAAAGACGACCTTTCATCCGACGATCGTGTCACGTTATCCATCTATGATTTTTCTATGACACCGGTCGTCACACTTGTCAAAAACGCACCGATTGATCAAACCATTTTCTGGAATGGCAGGAACCAAAAAGATCAACGCGTTGCCAATGGTACGTATATTTATATTATCGAAGCGGGGAAAAAGAAGTTTCACGGCAAAGTAACGGTGAGAAAATGATCATACTGCGGCGCTATTTATATATTCCCACAAGTTATTTGATTTGGATGCAATGGATGGTTTTCAGCATTACAACCGCCGCGGCTTTGTATGCCGGAGATAATGGTGGACGCGCAGGGTCCTTCCTTCGCCTGGGATTAGGTCCGCGTGCACGCGCTATGGGTGATGCGTACACGGCATTAGCTGATAATGTGTACGCCCCATACTACAATCCCGCAGGACTGCCTCTGATTGTTCAGCCGGAGGTTGCTGTTTCAACTGGTATTTTGAGTTTTGATCGCCAATTCACTTCTGCAGGATTTGCCAAGTTTCTTCCGCCCAAAGCAGGATTTGGGATTAACGTACTGCGCAGCGGTTTCGGCGAAAGCGATGTACGCGATGCCGATGGCAACGCTACCGGCGAACACATCGAGGATACACAGTACACCGTGATGTTCGGGTTCGCATTACGTTTCAGTGAAAAATTTTCAGCCGGTATCGCACCGCAATGGATTCACTCCCGGATTTACGATGTGACCGCTTCGTCCGTCGGATTAAATGTCGGAGCTTTGTATCAATATTCTCCGGTTTGGTCGTTCGGTATTTCACTCAAAAATCTTTTACAAAAACTTCAATACTCCCGCAATGCAACCGGGCTCGGCGATGAAACCACGGTGGACAAGCTTCCGGCAACATTACGACTCGGCGTCGCACATCATCATTCGCTCAACGAAAATTTCTCGTTGGTCGCATCCTATGATCTGGAAAAAACATCCGGTTACACATTGGCGCATCACTTTGGAGCTGAGATCGGCTGGCAAAACAAATTTTTCTTACGCACAGGCTTGGATCAATACGATTGGACGGCGGGATTGGGAATCCCGTTTGATACGTTTGGGGAAAAACTCATCGTGGATTACACTGTTATATTGGACGGGCGCAACGGCATTAGTACCGTATCGCACGACATGGGGCTCTACGTCAGATTTTGAATCTCTGCGTTTGTCCGGCAACGATTTCGATTCTGAAAATTAAAATCAACACACAAACGGTGAGAAGCCGACGTAACGTACGAACTGATTTTTTATAATGCTTTTATCACAACGACCGTCTCGTCATCGTGCTGCATGGCTTCACCGGTAAACGAATGCACATCATCAATGATCCGATGCACCAACATCTCCGCTGAGGAATCCGGTTTTTCATCAATTAGTTTCAATAACCGCTCTTCACCGTATTCATGACGATGAATATTGTGCGCTTCGATCACGCCATCCGTTACAAAAACAAAGACATCCCCTGGTGCATAAGCGAATTCTTTCTCTTCCAGATTTTCCTCAAATGTCCCGTCATCGGTTATGCCCAATCCTACTCCTAGCGGCGTAATAAGCTCCACCTTGCGTTGGGATGCATTGTAACAATACAACGGTAAGTGCCCTGCACGTGCGAGACGAATTTTTTTCTCTTCCAATAGAAACGTTGCACCGATCGAAGTGACAAATGATTTTTTCTCCAGATCACGACATAAAATACGATTGGAACGAATAAACAATTCGCGCGGTGTCAGATCAAAGCTGTTGAGCGAATGAATAATACCCTGCACCTTGGACATATATAACGCCGCTGACGTGCCTTTGCCGCTCACATCGCCTACGATAACAGTAAACTTATCCGGTTTACCGTTGAGATAATCGAAATAATCACCGCCCACCTCGAGCGCCGGTACCGAGCGCCCTGCGATTTCCAAACCTCTCACGTTCGGTGTTTTTTGAGGCAATGACTCCAACTGAATGCGACGGGCGATATTCAGCTCATGCTTCAAACGATCTTGCTCGGCAAGATTCTCATACAAAAAGGCATTCTCGATCGCAACCGAAGCTTGTTTGGCGACCGTCGTCAAAAACATAAGATCATCATGATCAAACGGCGATTCCGACATGCGTTCCCCGACGATAATCGCGCCGACAGTGTGCTCTTTTGAGCGAATCGGTATCACAAAACGAAAACCGCATTGGCGCAATTCGTTGCGCAGCGGTCCCGGTAAATTATCCACATTGATCGTAGCTGTTGACGTATTGGCACGCACAGCCGCCATAAGAGGTTGATCCGACTTCGAGCATAACGCCTGCCACGCGCCGGATTCATACCCATATACTTCACTGCAACACAACGATTTTTCATCCCGATAAAAAACGACGCCGGCCATTTTGAGATGCATGAGCGAAGCTAATTTTTCAACCATTCCGCGCGCCAAATCATTCATATTAAGATTGGTCGCCATCACCTCCGCAAGCTCTGCCGCCGCACGCCGGTAGTCGTGATGGGATCGGTGAAATTTATAATCGATCCAACGTTGGCCCCATGATCGCAGGCGTACCCAAACAAACGTCATCAAAACAGCTAATAGTATCAGAACGACTTTAAGAATTTGCATGCGTTCATCCGCACTTACAGGTACATCCGTAATTTCGACAGAAGATTCCGTAAAACGGATATTAGGCAAATCCATATTCGAAGTGACCGCTATGACAATCAATTGTACAGCGCCGTACACCACGGTTAAATTCCAAACCAGCGATGCGATTACATATTGCACATTACGACGCACACGGAAGTTTAGCTCCATCAAGTGGTATCGTGCGATCGTATAAAGATGCGCGAGAGGGATCAGCGCAAAGAAGAATCCGGCATAACCGAAAAGGTAACCACGTCCTGAATTACCGTCACTGAAAAATGTCAGTACATAACCCAAAACAGCGCATGCGAAAGCAATCCAACCGCTCAGACGCGAAACCGAACGATATGAGGATGAAAAATACGACTTGTAACGCAATCGGATAAATATATAATACACCATCATCGCAATACCGCTTACAAACGCGGCAAACGCTTGTTGGTAAACTACAATTCCGATAAACGTTATCGCCGATATGCCATAGGGTACGATGGCTACCCATTTTTTCTGAATTAATTCCTGAACGGAAAACGGAAAATATAATCGGCTGTGCATCAGCATGGCCATACCAAGTACGAGGCTCCACCATCGCACATTGGTCACAAATACTCCGAATGGTGTAGTACTCAAGGATCCCCGCTCACCTAAAAGCGACAACATCATTCCGATAAGAAAAAAAGCCATTCCCAAAAGCACTGCCGCTGTGGTATCCGCGCGTTTGTAAACCAAAAATGATCCTACTAATATATACACGAGACCGGCGCCATAAATCACCAACAGAAAAAATGGTATGCCAAACTTGGCCAGCGTAACATCCAAGGTAATGATTTGGTTGTCGCGCAAAATATCGTAAGCAATGGTCTTACCGATTTGTCCGGATGACAGAATTCGATCCGCTTCGATCGCCGATTTGAATGTTCGCCCGTTGATACGAACAATCAAATCACCGACCAACATGCCCGCGCGATCGGAAGCGCCGTTGTGGGCCACTTCACGCACATGCGCCGTAAAAGGAATTTCATGATAAAAACTATCCGGGGCATCTTTCCGGATAAAATTGGCCACGAACATCTTGGATGCTTTGGAGCGAAAAACAATGGCGTTGATTTTTTCTTCAGATCCGACGCGTTTCAAAAATCGGGCTATGGAATCCTGATCTTTCCAAAAGATACCGCCGACGGATACGAGCAAGTCGCCTGCATATACGGAATCGCGAATAAATACACCTGTCGTATCGCGTTTTTGATAATAACTGATATCGGCCGGAAAACTGCGAAAGATGTATAGCTGAGACGGTGCATCATCAAAAATATTTTCATCTGTCGGAGAAGCGGCAAAACGATAAAAATTGACAACGACTAAGACTACGGCAGCGATCATAAAGGCTGTCAGAAAAATGCGCCGAAATAGGAGGTGTGTGGGCTTCATGGTCATAACTTATGGCTTAGAACGCAATGCTGCAAGCTTCAAAAAATACTCTAACAAAGGTTACGCGCTATGATAAAAAAAGATTCACTATTTATATGCGCATCCGGTTCATGCCCACTGGAATACGTTCCGATTACCGCCGCGCAGAACATACTGATACATTACAATTCATTCTATCGTATCACATGCATTCCCGATAGCGTCAAAATCAATATGCCGAGAACGATACGATAAACGATAAAAATCGTCGTCGAACGTGTCTGTAGCCATTTGATCAGAAAAGCAATGGAAGCATATCCGACGATACCGGCGACAAGCGTGGCTACGAAAAGATGAATCAACCCTTCGTCACCGAGACCGTATTTAATAAGGTCTTTTAGTTCGAAAAGCCCGCTGGCTAGCACGGCAGGGATCGAAAGTAGAAACGAAAATCGTGCGGCGCTTTCACGCGTCAAACCTAGAAATAATCCGGCCGTGATCGTCACTCCCGAACGCGATGCGCCCGGTATCAATGCAACAGCCTGCGCAAGCCCGATGATCTGGGTATCTTTAAAATCCATGTCGGTAATACTACGACGATGCTTGGCCACCACCTCCGCCAATGCTAAGATCACAGCCAGTCCGATCAGACTCCATCCTATGATGGTGAGGCTGCGAAAATCGGTTTCAATCGTATCTTTGAAAATAATTCCCAGTATTCCGAGCGGCAAGGTTCCAAGTGCAATAAACCAAGCCATTCGTACGTCCTGTCGTAACTCGGCATCCCATTGCGCTTTCTGACTCCATCGTGTCACAGAAAAAAAAGCCGCTTTGATAAGGCGGATAATATCGTTTCTAAAAAAGATAAGCACCGCCATCAGCGTCCCAAGCTGTGTCACCGCCGTCACGGCGGCGCCGGGATCTGACCAACCCAAAAGCGCCGGCACGATGCGAACATGCGCCGTACTGCTGATCGGCAAAAATTCAGTAAGTCCTTGTATGATACCGATCACTATCGCTTGAAAAAAATCCATACGTTTCCTGAAGTTTAAAGTAACAATAAAAAAGCCCTACACCAATGATGTAGGGCTTTTTTCCGCATATCAGAAAAATTATAATTGTGTTTGAACGTTGGCAATCACTTTATTGATGATCGCTTTGAGTGTGTCAAAAACACCGACACCTTTGATACCGACGGCTTCATAATAAGGTACATTAAAATAATTGAGGCGTTTTTGAAGATTTTCTACTGTATCAACATCCGGAAGATCGCGCTTATTGTACTGGATCACCCAAGGAAACGAGTCCAGCGAGTGGCCGTCTTCACGCAGATTGTTTTCCAGATCAAGCAAGGTTTCAATATTGCCGTCCATACGATGCTTTTGTGAATCGGCAACGAAAACGATACCGTCCACGCCGTTGAGAATAACTTTACGGCTGGAGGCGTAATAAACCTGACCGGGAACGGTGTATAAATTAAATTTCGGTTTTTTACCTTTGATACGACCGACTTCAAGTTGTAAAAAGTCGAAAAATATCGTACGATCTTCTTTGGTTTTAAGCGATACGAGTTCGCCGGCCAGCGAGGGATCCATTTTGGAATGGATGTATTCCAAATTGGTCGTCTTGCCGCTCATACCGGGGCCGTAGTACACTATCTTCAGATTGATCTCTTGTAATGCCCAGTTGATAAACATTCGTATCCTCTCTAAGGTTTTATGGTTGAATCAGCAGACCGGATAATCCGTTATTTAAACGATTCGTCGAGTGCATCCCCGAGGAGCGAACCGAATTCGGAGTCAATCAGGTCTTTTGCGGAATCATCGCTGGAATTGGAAGAATCTTCAAAAATTTCAATCAGATTCTGGATGGCTTTTTTCGTGTAAATACGAATGAGGCCGAGCGTTACGCTGGTATCAAACACGACGACGAGGAAAAAATTGTCGCCGACATTGGAAAGATAAACATTGCGTTTTTCACCCTCGTGAAAAAGCAATTTGAACTTAGCGTCTTCGCCGACAAGTTTGGCCATTTCCGCCGTCGCTGCAAAATCCGATGCAGCTAACGCCGAAAGCACTGTCGTGTTCATTTTGTCCGTATTGCCGCGCTGGCTGATGAGCTGGCCGCTCATATCCGCAAAAAGAATCGCCGAAGCTTTCGTTTTCGACGCCAGCTCAGACAAAACTTTGGTAACGCCCTCAAATTGTTTCCCGTTGAGAATAATTTGCTTGCTACCGTCTTTCAATTTTTTCGTCTGCAACATAGCGGTTACCCTTTGCTCTGGTTATGGTAATCTTAAAAGAATAATCAAAATTGGATCTTGATAAGCGGACGTGCATCGCATTACGGATTAACAACCGTAACCTATGGAATTTTCGTCCTTTAGTCAAATAATTTTTTAACCGGCCTTTTTCTTTCGCAAACGTTCGATAGCCGCTTTCAACGATTCACGCAAACGCTCAATCGCATCCGCCAAATCACCGATTTCATCGGTCGCTTCGACGCGCACGATGGATTCCAGATCGCCTTTACTGATCTGCTCGGCCGATTCCGTCAGATACAATAGCTGTTTGGTAAGCGCGTTCGAAAGATACAACGCGACGATCATACCGAAAACCACGGCCAGAGCGAGTACGCCGCCCACTAAAAGCGCCGTAGCACGGATCGTGTCATCAATAAATTTTCCGGACATTCCGACGTGTGCATTGCCCAACGTACCGGCGCCGATCGGTGTGGAAATTTCGTAGGTTTCTGTATTTTCGACTTGTGTCAAGTCAATCTTATAATCACCGCCGCCGTCAATCACGGCCGCTTCTACCATCGTGCGTTGATTGTACGAACCGACTTTAAATTTCTGTGCAACCACTTTATTTTCTTTGTCGGAAATATACACGTAAGATACGGCGGTAAAACCGGAAGCTATATCCACGAGATTCTGGATGTCCACTTCATCATCGCCGACCAGCGGACGTTCCACCTGTTTGGACAGTGTGGTCACGATCGCTTTGCCGCGCTCTGTCAGTTCGGACTGCAGTGAACCCGACACCAACTGTACCACAAGAATGGTAATCGTGATACCGGCAATCAACGCACCGCTCACGATCACGAGCGGCACTTTCCATTTTAGGCTTAGTCCTTTGGCCATAATCGTCCGATCACAATGTACGGATTTGTTTGAGCATCAGTTGTTTAAAGGCCAATTGTTTGGCCGGATCGTAGATCTCATTGGCGATCGCCTCCACCAACGGCGGCACTTTGTCTTTGGGAAACGTTCTCTGATCTTCGCCAAACGTCTCAACCACGTCGTCGATAATGATCGAGGCCACCGGCCCGATCAATTGAATCAATTCATTTTCCAGGTTCTTGAAAAATGCAGAGGATACGTTTTGTTTATCGGCCGACGCTGTAGCGCCTGAAACTGCCGTGATCAACCCGGCTTCGGCCAGCATGTATACGATCCCCGCCACATCCATATCTTTCATACCAAGACGCGAGGATAACTCATCCACGGAATATTCGTCTTTTTCTAAGAGATGTAGCAATTCCCAGTCTTTAGCTTTAAGACGAATGGTCGGCGAAGGTTCATTATCTGTTTTACGAAATTTGACGCGGAACGAAGGTATGTGGCGTGCAATTTTTTGCCAGGCTTCATACTCTAACGTCGCTTCCGTGATGAGCTTGCCTGTTTCCTTATCAATGCTTTTCTGAAGCGACGCCACATCCGGTTCAAATGAAAACTTACCGCTGGTCCAGAGTATCAACTCGTGGAAGGCGGGTTCGCCGAGATAGGTATCGCACACGGCATGGACGATACGCTTATTGGCCAGATAAATTTCCCCATTTTCGCGTTGATCGCCGCGCTCCAGCAAAATGCGTCCTGTACGGTCACCTGCGACCAATAACTTGACGATGCTCAGCACGTCAACGTGAGATAAATTTCCGGAGAGAACGGTTGCCATGGATCAGGCCCGCACGTGTTGGTTAATTGACAACTTCGACCAGTGCCCAGCTTTCCGCATCCATATTGCTCCGCACCAGAAAACTGCGGCGGGACGCTTCAACTTTACTGAGTCTTTTTTGAAATTTTTTATCGGCTTCCAGATCCGCCAGCGCCACATTGACCGTGAGGCGCAGCATCGCCACGCTCACATTGGGCTGACACAGAATGATCAAGTTAAAATTACTCATCGGATAGGCGATGACGCGCCCATTATCGTATTTGAGATCGTATTCATGCAGCGGCGTGGAGAGGCGATCAAACATGGCCGCCACCTGGATCACATCGCGCGCGATTTCCACATACGTCGCTTCGTCAAAACCTTGCGGCATATTGGCATACACCGTTTCGCCGTCATTAAAATAAATAAATGAGGTTTTGACACCGTTGACGCTATTGATTTCTTCGAGTTTGTCTTTCATAATCCTGTCCGTGGAAAACGCTTATTCGGAAACTTTTTGAATACCGGGCGCTTTTTCTATTGCCTGCTCGATCAGATCCGCTGCCGCTTTTTGTTCTACGGTCAGCGTGATAATATCGTCATGCCACTTGGAAATAATTTTTCGATCATTTTTGCCCGTTACGATGCCAAACTTATACGTGCCTGATTTGGAAGCACGGCCTATCTTAGCCAGTTTGCGCATTATAAAACCCATACCGGCAGAGGTGCGTTTTCCGTTGGCAATGCCGTCTTCCATCAGAATCTCGCCCTGCGGTGACGATACCAGCACCGCGTTTACGCCGTTGATGGTTTTGATGTCACGGGTAAACTTGGCCATGGCTTCGCCTTTGGCTTCTAAGGCTTCATCAATCAGGCGAAGGCCTTCCATCATCAGATTGCCCCACGGTGCATTGATCGTACGCTTCGGTGAAGCAACACCGTTTTCGACTTTAAAAGGGCCTTCTTTGATAGCTAATATTTTATACACGGCATCTTCACCTTCTACAGCACCAAATGTCGCGTGTACGATATTACCTTCCGCAAAATAAATACGTCCGACCGCATTGCGTAATTCGACCGTAAACATCGCTTCGTTCTTTTCCATACAGTTCAGTTGAACGATGTTGGTCAATTTGAGATCTCTTAGATTTCCTACAAGCGCCACGTCAATACCCTTTATTCTTATTTCAACGCTTCGGCAATTACGCTTTTCATCATCTTGATTTCAAACGGTTTTTCGATATAGCGGTATGCGCCAAAACTCAGCGCTTCCTCTTTTTTTTCATCCGAACCGTATGCCGTCATGATAATCACATGCGTCTGCGGGCGTTCTTTTTTTACGCGTTTGAGCAATTCGATCCCGCTGATGCCGGGCATGGTAATATCCGTCAATATCAGATCAAACGGATGTTCGGCAAATTTTTCCCACGCTTCGGTACCGGAGGAAGCTGTCACGACTTCGTAATTTTCTTTAGATATGATAAAACTCTGGTAGAGACTAAACGTAAGCGTCTCTTCGTCATCTACAATCAAAATTCGCTTTAAAGTACCCGACATAAGGCCTCAGATTGCCATTGAAAAAAACATTTGTTTTAATAATTACAAAACCGAACTGCATCGGTTTAACAGACACCATACGCTTAATAATTTGAAATTTTATGTTTGTGACCGATGATTGGAATCTTTACTGCAATGAATTGCGTAATGATTATTCGGGTATTCTTTCAGACTTTCAAATTACAAGATAAATTAAATAGCGGGGAAATATATGAAAAGCGAATGGAGATTGTCAATTGAAAAGATATGCTTCGTGAAGAATTTTCAAGACTTTAGCATCGTTTTAAGACAAAGAAACTCCTTTACTTTTTATTTTTAGCTGTGTATTTTCCCAAAATTTTGATATACCTGACTTATATTGGTTGTATATAGTTTCGGGTATCGTTGAGGGTGTCATCCAATAACCGGAGCAGGGCATGAGTACGTGGTTAGTCGAAAAATGTAAACCGTTTTCTAACTTTGTCGAAGATATTAAGGCCAAAGGCTTATACAGTTACTTTACGGAACTGGAACGCACCGGCACATATATCACCGTCAAAGGTCAAAATCTCGTCAATTTTTCATCCAACGATTATTTGGGTCTTACGCATGATCCGCGTGTGATCGAAGAGGCACGCAAAGCGCTGGATATTTACGGGTCGGGACTCTGCGGATCCCGCTATGTCGTCGGCACGACCATCGAACATACGCGCTTGGAAGAAAAAATTGCCGACTGGAAGCAAAAAGAAAATTGCATTGTATTTAGTACCGGTTATCAGACTTTGCTTGGCACCGTATCGGCCATGCTGGTCAAAGCCGATGATTCGATCGAAGATAATATTGTGCTGGCCATTGACAAACTGAGCCACGCCTGTATCCTTGACGGATGCGCGCTGGCCGTAGGAACCCACATGACGCGCGGCGGAAGTACCAAAAATCTGGACGGACAGATACGGTATTTTCGACACAATGATCCGGGAAGCCTAGAGTCCATCGTTGAGTCCAGTGTCAAACGCGGTAAAAATGTGATGATCATTGTAGAAGGTGTTTACAGTATGGACGGCGACATTTGTCGTCTTCCGGATTTTGTCAATATTGCCAACAAATACGATGCGTGTATCGCCGTAGATGACGCCCATGGCACCGGTGTTTTGGGTAAAACCGGACGCGGCACGGGTGAACACTTCGGCATGGACAAAGATATTGATCTGCTGATGGGCACCTTCAGCAAAGCCCTAGGCGGCGTCGGAGGCTTTGTGTGTGGCCAGCGCGATGTGATTTCCCACATCAAACATAAAGCCCGCAGCCTCATCTTCTCCGCCGCATCCCCCGTCTCCAATATCGTTTCCGTATCCAAAATCATAGACATCATTCGTTCTGAACCCGAGCATCTTCAAAATCTGCGCGTCAACGAGTCGTACTTCAAATCCAAACTCAAAGAATTCGGATTTAACTACGGCGACAGTGAAACACCGATCGTACCGATCATCATCGGTGACTCGGAAAAAACGATGTACATTTCCAAAAAATTGTACGAGAACAATATTCTCATGCTGCCGATGATTTTCCCTGCCGTTGCGCGCGGCCAGGAACGTCTTCGCTGTACGATCAGCGCCAAACATACGCGCCAGGATTTAGATCACGCCTTGGACGTGCTCTACACGGAAGGTAAAAAAATCGGCGTTATCTGATATAAAGCAACCTCCATTTTTTAAAACCCTGCAAGCTTTGGCATGCAGGGTTTTTTTGTGTTCGGCCATTTTCATACGCCAATTCCCTTGATTCCCCCTATTTGCTTCTCTATATTCAAAACAATCGTTTTTTACGGCGGTACGCGGCACCATGACAAAAAAATCGGTCGGTAATTTTATCCTCGTCCTGCATACGCATCTACCCTATGTGCTGCATCATGGTCAATGGCCGCATGGCATGGAGTGGCTTTATGAAGCCGCGTCCGAAACTTATATTCCGCTGCTCAATGCCCTGAATGCATTGCAAAACGAAGGCCGCCGGCCGCGCCTTACCATCAGCATGACTCCGGTCATTACCGAACAACTTGCGAGCGAAGCGTTTAAAAAAGAATTTGTCGCTTTTTTGTACGATGAGATTGAACGCGCCCGCACGGATATGGTGTCTTTTGAAAAAAGTCCGACGGAGAAAAAGTTAGTTTCGCTGGCGGAATATTGGTTGGATTTTTATCAAAATACGCTCAAAGATTTTACACTCACATACCGCCATGATTTAATCGGCGCGTTTCGCACCTTACAGGATCAAGGCGTACTTGATATCATCACCTGCGGTGCTACCCACGGATATTTTCCTCTCCTCGGTACCGATGCCAATATCCACGCGCAAATCCGAATGGCCGTCGTGACACATGAAAAATATTTTGGTCGTAAACCGCGCGGAATATGGCTTCCGGAATGCGCCTATCGCCCCCGGTATGTATGGACACCGCCCGTGGCTTCGGCGCTTGGCTCCGAGCCGCGTCTTCGTAAAGGTATCGAGGAAATACTGGACGCTAACGGTTTGGAATATTTTATCGTTGATTCCTCGCTCGTCGAGCCGGGTCGGGCCGTACCGATGTACATGGGACGGTTTGAAAATCTACGCAAACTGATGATGCGTTTGGCCAGTGAAAATCGCCCGATACCTAAAGCGGATTTTCTGCAATCGGTATATGATGTCTATAAAACCAAATCATCGTACGACGCACCCGGTAATCCCGTTTCCATTTTTGCAAGGGATATGGAAACATCCATGCAGGTTTGGTCCAGTGAACAAGGTTATCCCGGCGGCGAATGGTATTTGGATTTCCATAAAAAGCACGAGCAAAGCGGACACCGCTACTGGCGCGTCACCAGTCTTGAGGCCGATCTCGGTCTAAAAGCACCATACGAGCCTCAAAAAATCCAATCGGCCATCGCCGATGATGCACAGCATTTTGTGCAAGCCGTGCGTCAGGCACTCACTCGATTTAAAACAAAACACGGATACGAAGGCACGCTTACCGCTCCTTTCGATTCCGAGCTTTTCGGGCATTGGTGGTTTGAAGGTCCCGGTTTTCTCAAAACCATCTTCGAACTGATGGATGACGATCCCGCAATCCAAACTATGCATTGCGCCGAATCGTTGGATCAGAATCCGCCTGAAAAAATCATCGCTATTCCGGAAGGCAGTTGGGGTGCGGGCGGCAACCACTATGTGTGGTTTAATCATGAGGTGGATTGGATGTGGCCTTTTATCTACAATGACGAAGCGGCTATGCGCGATCATGTGCAGCGATGGAACAATAATACCGATCCCGAATGGACCGCGATCATCAAACAAATGGTGCGCGAACTTTTTCTTCTCGAATCTTCCGATTGGCCTTTTTTGATCAGCACGCAGTCGGCGATAGATTATGCGACCGAGCGCTTTATGGAACATCATACTGCTTTTGAAAAATTAGCACGTCTGTCCGAATATCATTGTAACGGTTCTGCATTGCATCCGGACGACCGCGCCTGGTTACGCGAAATCACATCGCAAGATCACATTTTTGATGATGCGCTGATTGATCCGAATTGGTTTTTGAACGATTGACTTTTTCCGCTTATTTTTCCTACTCAACAAACACCGGAGGTGTTATGAAAAATTCCCGGATTTTAGTTTTATTTTGTTTGCCGCTCATGACCACGGCCATCCATGCACAATCGGACCCTTTCACAGGTTCCTACACCGGCAAAGGATTTCGCCCCGGCGAAAAATATACGGAAAAACCAAGTTATGTGATCGATGTGACGATCGAAAAAACCGGCGATTATTATATGGTACGTTGGTTTGAAAACGGTAATCTCTCGTATTACGGGCTCGGCATTCACATTGATAATGTTCTTTCTGTCAGTTATGTATCCGTGGATAAATCCATTTACGGAACGGTATCGTATAAAGATTTTAAAAAAGATAAAGGTTATCTCGTCGGCGCATGGTGTATCGCGCCCATGGATCCCGACGCCGTCGGTAACGGAAAAAACGGAATGGAAGTCCTCTGGCCCAAATAAAGTCCTCGTGAATGGCTTGAAATTCAGATTTTTTGAGTTTATCTTGCCGCGTTCGGATAAAACACACGGAATATAAATCGTCCCATAAATTAAAGGAGTTTTTTATGAAAAAATGGATGATGATTGCAGCACTGATCACTGCATTTACATTTTCTCAAAATGCCAACGCTCAATTACCTGTTAAAATGGGACCGCGCGCAGGCGTCAATATCGGTGACGGCGGCGATTATTTTGTCGGCGGACATATCGAAGTCAGTTTGCCGGTATTACCTTTGACCTTCGTTCCGAATGCCGAATACGTCTTCGTAGATAACGCGACAAACATCCATACCGGTGCGGATGTACAATATACATTCATCGGTGTCGGCGTGGCAAAACTGGTTGCAGGCGGCGGGTATACTTTTCAATACGCCAAACCTAAAGGTGTTGATGCCAGCACCAACAGTGGATTTAACTTGCAATTCGGCGCAAAGGCCAGCCTAGGTGTGAGTGCGTTTGGATTGATTCGCACAACAAATATTGACGGTAGTTGGGTGAAGTCCATGGTTCTTGGCGTGACGTTTTAATTTTAAGTGAATGCATACAAGGAGTTTTATGGCTGGAAAGTTTAAGAATGTAGATTATTATGATATGGATACGCTGCTCTCCGACGAAGAACGGATGACGCGTGATACGGTTCGGGATTTTGTGGATGACAAAATCCTGCCCATCATCGAAGAGCATAACCGTAACGGCACGTTTCCTATGCATCTGGTAAAAGAGATGGCCGACCTCGGTGTTTTTGGAGCCAATCTGCCAGAGAAATACGGTTGTGCCGGCATGAACAATGTCGCGTACGGACTTATCATGCAGGAGCTGGAACGCGGTGACAGCGGGGTGCGCAGTTTTGCATCGGTGCAGGGCGCGCTCGTAATGTATCCGATCTACGCCTACGGTTCCGAAGAACAAAAAAACTATTGGTTACCTAAACTGGCTAAGGGTGAAAAAATCGGATGCTTCGGTCTGACTGAACCTGATAACGGCTCCGATCCCGGCGGTATGAAAACTAAAGCCGTCAAAGACGGAAAGCACTATATCCTCAATGGCGCCAAGATGTGGATCACCAATGGCACGGTTTCCGATGTGGCCGTTGTCTGGGCGAAATTGGATGGTGTGGTGCGCGGCTTCCTCGTAGAAAAAGGAACGCCGGGATTTACAGCACCGGAAATGAAAGGTAAGTTTTCATTACGCGCATCCGTTACAAGCGAACTTGTACTTCAGGATGTTCGCATTCCTGAAGAAAATATTTTACCTAACGGCTCCGGCCTCAAAGCGCCTCTCGGATGTCTTACCCAAGCGCGTTACGGTATCGCGTGGGGTGCACTCGGTGCCGCGATGGCGTGCTTTGATTCGTCCGTTCGTTACGCTAAAGAACGTATCCAATTCGATAAGCCCATCGGCAGCTTCCAGTTGGTACAGGAAAAATTGGCTTATATGATTACTGAAATCACCAAAGGCCAACTTTTGGTATTGCAACTGGGTCGCCTGAAAGACAGCAACAAGATGAAATTCCATCAGGTTTCGATGGCCAAACGCAATAACGTGTATATCGCCCTTGAGATAGCCCGGATGGCGCGCGATCTGCATGGCGCTAACGGTATCATCGACGAATATCCGATCATACGCCATATGATGAATCTCGAATCCGTGAAAACCTACGAAGGTACGCACGACATTCATACGTTGATCATCGGCGAAAGCGTGACGGGCATTCCGGCTTATAAGTAGTACTCATTTCACAGCCGCAGCATAGTTTTCGTATTGCATCGAGATTATGCTGCGGCTTTTTTATTTTCAAAGTAACCGATCGTCATTTCCCGCGTATATTGTAAAGATCAATTTCGGAAATACTCATGAAAATCTGTCCTAACTGCACGACCAACAATCTTGACACGTCGGCCTACTGTGTCAGTTGCGGCGCGGAACTGACAATGCCTGTTAAAGAAGAACCTGCGCGCGAATCCCGATTTCCCAAAGACCATATCACACATCGCGAAGATCATCCGGCCAGCGGTATGGCAAAACTCGCCATGACGCTCGGATTGATTTCGTTGTTTTTTGTTTTTTTTGCAGTGATTTGTGCGCCGCTGCCGGGGATCATGGCTATCATCATCGGAAACAATGAACTCAAAAAACTGCGCGGTGAAAGATATTCGACCAACGGCGAAACATATTGCCAGATCGGCATTTGGTCGGGTTGGATTTCTACTGCCATCGGCATACTGCTTATTGCCATCGGCGGGATCGCGACGATTTGGCTTGTCAATTGGTTTATCGAAGCTTTTACACGTTAATAAGTATTCTTCGTATTCAGATTTTTTAGAGGAGCAGACATGTTCATCGGACATTTTGCGACGGGATTTATTTCCAAAAAATGGATGCCGCATATTTCACTTCCCGTGCTTTTTATCACCGTACAATGGCCGGACTTGATATGGCCTGCCATGCTTTTATTGGGATGGGAATCGGTACGCATCGAACCCGGCAATACGGTAATGACGCCGCTGGCATTTGATCACTATCCGTACTCGCACAGCCTCATGACCAATCTTCTCGTTGCATCTCTATTTGCTCTCTGGGCGCTACGGCGATATCGCGATCAACGCGTAGCCGCTTTACTTTTTATCACGGCATGTAGTCACTGGATTTTGGATTTTGTAACGCACCGACCGGATTTACCGCTTTCGCCGGGCAGTTCGCAAATGTTTGGTCTCGGCTGGTGGAATATTCCTCCGGTTGCTGTCGTTGCAGAGTTGGCATTAATGGCTGCGGGAATTTTTATCTATCATCGCACAACCCGAGCAACCGGAAAAACAGGCGTATGGGCGTTTTGGGGTTTGATCGCTTTTCTTATGATCATTCATACAGGAAATCTCCTCGGTCCTCCGCCGCCAAATATTACAGGCATAGCACTGGCCGGGAACCTGATGTGGTTATTTGTACTGTGGGCGTATTGGATCGAAAAAAATCGCACCGTAATCAAATAAATTACCATTATCGTTTAACTACAGGATCAGCCGTATGAAACAATGGTTTTGTGTTTTTTTGATCATCATGGTCGCATCATGCCAAAAACCAGCTCCGAAACAACCGGATGTCAAACATTTGGAACCGGCCGCGATGGCTTTGATGAAACAAGGTTTGAATGATCTACACGCATACACGATGTTATCCGAACTTACGACGAAAGCGCCCAAAAGACTGAGCGGTTCCGCAATGGCGGACAGCGCCGTTGCGTGGGGCGAACGTACGATGAAAAATCTCGGATTTGAAAATGTTCGTTTGGAACCCGTAATGGTACCGCATTGGGTACGCGGACCTGTCGAAGAAGCCTTTATCACATCAACCGCACCCTCTCAAAAACTCAATATCTGTGCGCTGGGCGGCAGTATCGCCACACCTAAAGAAGGCATCGAGTCCGAAATCATCGAAGTGAAAAGCCTTCAAGAAGTGCGTACGCTTGGTGACAAAGTGAAAGGCAAAATTGTATTTTACAATCGCCCGTTTGATAAAACGTTATTTGCTCCTTTTGAGGCCTACGGCGGCGCGGTAGATCAACGCGGATACGGCGCGGTCGAAGCGGCCCGTTTCGGAGCCGCCGCAGTACTGGTTCGCTCCATGACCAATCGGATTGATACCTATCCGCACACCGGCGCGATGCGTTACAACGATTCCATTCCGAAAATTCCGGCCGCCGCGATCAGCACGCTGGATGCCAATAACCTCAGCGCTATGCTGACCAAAGGACAACCGGTAAAAGTGCGGATGAAACTCACATGCGAAACGTTGGCTGATAAGCTGTCGTACAATGTCATCGGTGAAATTCGCGGAACGGAAAAACCGGAAGAAGTGATCGTGATCGGCGGGCATCTTGACAGTTGGGATAAAGGTACAGGTGCACACGATGACGGCGCCGGGATCGTACACTCTATCGAAGCGTTGCGGTTGATGAAGGCTACCGGCCTTTTACCCAAACGCACCGTTCGTGTCGTATTATTTATGAACGAAGAAAACGGCGTCCGCGGCGGTAAGGGTTATGCGGCGGTTGAGCGGCCAAACGAAAAACATATTGCCGCTTTGGAATCCGACGGCGGTGGGCATGCACCGCGCGGCTTTGGCGTAGAAGCTGATTCCGTAAAACTACCGCGGATTACACGATTTGAATCGCTCCTCAAAATCATAGATGCCGATCGCGTCGGGCCCGGGCACGGCGGAACCGATATCGAACCTTTGGGTAAAACCGGTGTACCGTGTATCGGACTTCATCCCGATCCCCAACGTTATTTTGATTACCATCACTCCGATCACGATACGATCGACAAAGTACATGATCGCGAACTCGAACTTGGAGCTATTGCCATGGCGATTCTAACTTACGCCATCGCGTTTGAAGGCATTTAAAAAACTTGCAGTATCAAAAAGAAGAAACTACCACGATATGCTTAAGGTCGTTTTTATCGCGTGAAACCCGTAACAGAAATTAATACGGTTCATTTATTTCCCGAGCTGGACCGATTGCTCATCGCGTGCTTGCGGAATCTAAGGCCGGAAGACTGGCGTGTACAGACATCAGCCGGTTCGTGGACGGTTCGTGATGTAGCCATACATCTGCTTGACGGTAATATTCGTTTAGTATCAGCGATGCGCGACCATCATTTTGCACCGACACCGAACGATCTTTCTTCGTATGAAGCGACGGTACAGTTTCTTAATACACTCAATGCCGACTGGATCAAAGCTTTTGAGCGAGTCAGTCCGGCGATGATTTGCGAATTGCTTGAAATTACGGGCGCGTGGTACTGTGCTTATTTGAAAACGATACGCCATGATGATGATGCGGTATTTCCCGTTACGTGGGCGGGTGAATCCATGTCTAAAAATTGGTTTCATGTCGCTCGGGAGTACACTGAAAAATGGCATCATCAGCAACAAATTCGTTCATCGCTCGGCGATGAGGTGACACTTTTGCAGAACGTATGGTATTTGCCTTATCTTGATACCAGTATGCGTGCGCTGCCGTATGTATATCGTAATATGCCGGCTCCCGACGGCATAGTTTTACAGTTTACAGTATCCGACTTGACTGATGCTAATTGGTTTTTGAAAAGAAATAATAACAAGTGGGAACTTTTCAGTGGTACCGATCCGAAGCCGCACGCACACATGCGTATCGAAAAAAAAGCGGCTTGGCGTATTTTTACTAAAAATCTGAATGGCGAGCGTGCACGTCCCTATATCCACATGCTTGAGGGCGATGATTTTTGGCTTAACCCCTTGCTGAATATGGTGGCTGTCATGGCTTGATTTTTTTATAACCGACGGTCAATAACTTATTTATACAATCAAATGAAACCTATGATTATTGCAGAAACAGATCGTTTGATCCTCCGCCGATTGACCCATGAAGATAAACATTTTATCCTGCGCTTGGTCAACGAACCATCGTGGTTACGGTTTATCGGAGATCGTAATGTACACAGCCCCGAAGACGCTGTACGTTATATTACCGATGGCCCGATGGCGATGTATGCCAAATACGGATTTGGTTTATTTCTTGTAGTTCTAAAAGGGTCGGATACACCTATCGGCATGTGCGGTTTGCTCAAACGTGACACACTCGAACATGCGGACATCGGGTTTGCTTTTTTACCGGAATATTGGGGGCAAGGTTATGCGTACGAAGCGGCGGCGGCTACGATGGCTTATGGTCAAAAACAGCACGGCCTCAATAAAATCATCGCCATCACTTCACCGGATAATGCGTCTTCTATCAAACTGCTCAAAAAACTCGGCCTCGTCGAAAAAGAAATCATCCAATTACCCGGCTACAGCGGCGAAACTTTGGTCATGGAATAAAAAAAGAGCTGCAATTAGCGGCTCTTTTTTCTAGTAAAATAGAATTAATCAAAATTCTACATCGCCGATGTATTCAATATTTTTGTAGTTTTTTCCTGAAAACGGCGTTTTCTATCTTCGCGTGTACGACGTTCCTGTACATGCGAGGACGATTTTTTAACATTGGAGCCGGCTTCTATACCGACAGCAAAAGACATATAGAAAGTATCATCTGATACAATATGCCACATAAATCCGGTACCATCGCCGCCCATGTTACCGGACGCACCGGCTTTAGCGATAGGTCCATTGGCGCAATCAATACCATAAATATATAGATACGACTCCGTATCAAGCATGCTGGCCGGAAAAGTAAAGGTATTGCCCTCAAATGCTGAATCAATTTCAACATAATACCATGATTCGCCATCATAATATTCTAATTCCGCGGAAATATATTTGAAGTCTGAGTTTCCACCGTACGTCGTCAATGTCAACGCGGTATTCAAAGGAATATAATAATCCGTCGTACTTGCTTTGACACTATCATACATCGTCGGCTGATCTACGGTGCCTGTTATCGTTCCTTCGGTAGTTTTGATCGCGATATCTCCATCGCCAAATGAGGCTTCGGATGCAAAATCAAAATCGAATGAATTTTGAAAAACAAATAAATCTTCCACGCCGGTGATGTTTTTTGCAGTAACCGATTCGATAAACGGCAGAGGATCGCCCATAACAATTCCGTCATAATCAAAATCATTTCCTTCGGAGCCCAAATACTCATGCTGATAAACATAAGCGATAAGCACATTGGAATTATTGCTGTCGCAGCCCAACATGGTCAGCGTCAGAACACCAAACACAAATAATCTCATACTTTTCATAAAATCCCCTCTGGTTTTGTTATACAGGTTAATTATTGATGACACCTGTAATTACGATTGAATACCATTTACGTGAACAAAGTAAATATATTTTATAATGATTACGATGTCCATCTCTTTTATGTGCTTATAATAAAAACCGCTTGATTTCCATAACGATAATTGTTTTTATTGATCAATCATGTATCATAAAGTGTACCGTTGATTGAAAAAATACCCTGTCCTTTCTTTACGCGAACGCGTCCGGCCGCATGCCGACTATGATGGTAGTGGTGTGACTATCGCTTTTGTGGACAGCGGATATTATCCACATCCGGAATTGCGCGGTCGTATTCTAAAATTTGTGGATGTGTCATCGGAAGCATTTACGGAAAAAGATTTTCATACAATCCGGCCGTCCAGTTGGCACGGTACGATGGTAGCCTGCTCCGCCTGCGGGAACGGCATCTGGTCCAAAGGTTATTATCGCGGAATCGCATCCGGAGCTAATGTAGTTTTGATCAAAGCCTTTGACGGTAAAAAAGTAAAATCGTCGTATATCCTTAAATCCCTCACATGGATTATCGCCCATCACAAGCCGTATCATATTCGCGTCGTCAGTGTATCCGTGGGCGGTGACCGCAATGAACCTTCCGAAAAAAGCCGCATTTGCAAGGCTATTCACCGTTTACATCAGTTAGGCATTACCGTGATTGCGGCGGCCGGCAATAATCCTTCACGACCGGTGATTCCACCGGCGAGCTGCCGCTTTGCTATCGCCGTCGGAGGTATCTACGATCATAACGACAAAAACCCGGATACGGCCAGCGAATATGGTTCCTCCTACGGTATTACTTTAGATGGTCTGAGTAAACCGGAAATCGTAGCGCATGCCCGGTTTTTACCGGCACCAATGCTGCCGGAAAATTTTACATATGCGGAATCGGAAATTCTGCATGTACTTTATAAAACACCGGCCAGTAATCTGAAGCGTAAGTTAAGGTCGTTGATACATAAAACGCGCTTAGACGCGGCTATTCTTTCTCTCAAGCCGGCAGAAATCAAAAAAGCTATACGGCAACGCATGGACGGCGAAAAATTTATCGCACCGGGTTTTCAACACGTTGATGGCACTTCATTTGCCGCGCCGATCATAGCCGCCGTAGTGGCGCAAATGCTGGAAGCTAATCCATTGCTGACGCCGACCATGATACGTATGATCCTCGAAACGACGGCCAAACGTATACCCGGCATTGCACCCGAGAAACAAGGATTCGGCCTCGTTCAAGCCAAGGCTTGTGTAGAACAGGCTTTGATAGAAACGTCTATGCCGGAAATTCACGAGTCTCCATTGATACTCAAAGATCGCATTGTTTTTTTGTATTACCATCGCAATATCCGCAAGGTCAATCTTGTCGGTGATTTTACGGATTGGCAAAAGAACAAATTACTCTTCGTTGAAATTCGTCCCGGTGTATGGCGTGTTGATATACCCCTTTTATCAGCCGGGCAATACCAGTACAAATTTTTTGTGGATGATACTTTATGGACCGAAGACCCGCTCAATCCGCATAAAACTGCCGACTCGTTCGGAGGAATGAATAACATTCTGCATATCTGATCGTCTGTCCTTCATACAAATGCCTGCCAACTGCCTCTTTTTCCTTGCAGGCTTGTATTTTATTTTCACTCCTGTGAATTAATCTTCTGAATTGCACATCATTAAATCCTTAATTTTTAATGTTATGTTTTTGGCATACAAATTGTGATCTCTATCACACGTAGCAATAACATATCAAAAACTTTTAGGGAGTCTCGTCATGAAAAATTTACTGAAAATCTTCACATTCGTTTTCGCAACCCATGTAATGGTGGCCGCTCAAACGATCGAAGTCGCAAACGAAGAACCGCTTACGCCCGAGCCAAAAAGCACTTACTATGAAACCAAAAACCGTATCGGCTTTGCTGCAGGAAATGTATCCGGGGTTGGCTTATCATACGAACGTGATCTTTTTAGAAATTTTTCAGCACTGTTTGTCATCGGCGGTGTTGCCCAAAAAAGCCAAAGCGATTTTAATACCGGCCTTACTTTCAAATACACTTTTAGCCGAATCAACAAACGTGTCAGTGTCAATGTCGTAAGTGGTGGCAGCTATTTTCTTGACATTGACCGTTTTGGGATCTACGACCCTACAACCGGCGATCGCAGTGAATCGGAACGTCGTCGTAACTATATCAAAATGGGATTGGGTCTCGGAATGACGGCGTTATTTTTCGACGGACGTTTGGGTATTGATGTCAATTTTATCGGTATGGGCGCCAGCTTTCAGAAAAAACAAAACAAGAAAGACTATCAGCTTGGCGATAAACCCATTCGCGGACCTCAAGTTAATCTGACGTATCACTTTTAATTCCGATATCGTTTTCACGGGTCCTGTCGTGCCAAGGGGGTAACATGGGAATCTGAATCTTTTAGAAAACGTATCGGGAGCATCGGATCCTCTCCGGTATTTAGGCTGAAAACAAATGTGTTCTCAGCCTTTTGCCGTCATGTGTCCGAATAATCAACGAACTGAAAAAAATCTTGACATCCTCGGTCTCTTTTGATATTATTGCCTGCCTGAAAATAAAAAAACATATGAATTTGGCTCTGTAGCTCAGTTGGTAGAGCAGAGGACTGAAAATCCTTGTGTCGGCGGTTCAATTCCGTCCGGAGCCACAGCAAAGACCCTTAAGTTACAACAGCTTAAGGGTTTTTAGTTTATGTCCTATGACATTATTTCACGTAGTTTTATTTCTTCCGTGAACTAGTGTATGGTGATGACCGATCGTGCCGTGATATTTTTTCATTTCTTGAACTTATGGGGCATTTTTTTGTAAGTTATGTATAATTGTGACCGGGCACGTCCCTTGCCACACATCGGTTCCAATGTTCGTGCTTTCCGGTTACCCCTACCTTTTTTGAAACTGCCGACGCTGTTACGAAAGTAAAGCTTCATGAGTATCACATCTAAAAAAATATTTCGTCGTCTGTTTTGTTTTTTCCTTTTTCTTTTCATGTTGGCTGCCGATACGAAGGCGCTGGATCCGGAGCGCAGTGTAACGCAATACGTGCACGATGTTTGGTTGAAAGAAGACGGTTTACCCGGAATCTCCGTACTGTCGTTTTATCAAACCCGTGAAGGGTATTTATGGATCGGTTCGTTTGAAGGATTGGCGCGTTTTGACGGCGCAAAATTTACGCTTTTCAATCGCCGTTCCATTGATGCTTTTCTCAGTTACGGGCTCTGGCGAATCTTAGAAGATAAACACGGTTATATTTGGATGGGAACCAACGGCAACGGTATTTATCGCTTTAAAGATCCTAACTTCCAACGCCTTGCCGTAACCAACGGGCTCACCAATGACAATGTTTTATCACTGGCGATGGATCAGGATGAAATAGTTTGGGCGGGCACGCGAAAGGGATTAAACAGAATACGAATTATTTCACAAGATAGTTTTGCCGTTGAACCCGTGATGTATCGCAGTAATGTACTGCAGGACGTTTTTGGGTTGTGTACCGATCACGACGGCACCGTATGGATAGGCGCTACAAATACTATTTATCGTTATGTCGAAGGCCGCCTTGAGGAGTTTGCAAACATCGGCGAGCGCATCCGTTCGATGTATGTAGATCGCGATAATAGGATATGGATCGGCACCACCAACCCCGGCGTTTTTCAAATTTCAGAAAATCAACTGCGCCATTTTACAACTAAAAACGGGCTCCCCCCGGAATCCATCTGGCGTGTGTGGTATGACCGTGACGGCAATGTTTGGTTGGGTTCGGATGGTATGGGTCTTTTTCGCGCCAAACCCGGAAGTTTCCGCGACGAAAACGAATTGATTTCCCTTGAGCAGTTTTCAGAAAAAGAAGGATTAACCAATAATCGAATTTCGGCGCTTTTTGAGGATCGGGAAGGCAGTTTGTGGATCGGCACATTTCGCGGTGGTCTCAATCGCCTGCGTGACGGAAAATTTATCACTTATGCATCCGCCAACGGAATGGTGCACCCGGTTGTTTATCCCATCGTACAGGAACATAACGGCGATATGTGGTTTGGTACGGAGGGCGGTTTGTCGCACTATTCGGGCAACCGTTTTGTAAATTACACGACGGCCAACGGGCTTTCCAATAATCAGGTACGCGGCATTGTTCGTGATTCCAGGGGCCGCCTGTGGGTCGGCACGTACGGTGCGGGTTTAGATATTTTTAATCCGGCCAGTGGACGATTCGCGCCGGCTCCGTCTGCGATTAACCACGCCTTTCGCAACATTCGTGATATGCTTAAAGACCGCGAAGGCCATCTGTGGATCGGCACTATCAACAGTATCGGATTGATCAAACCAGACGGCAGCCACCGTACTTTTACCATGCAAGACGGCCTGCTTACCACATCTATTTTATGTTTGTACGAAGACATCTATGGCAACGTGTGGGCCGGTACGGATGGTGGCGGCGCTGCACGCTACGATCGTAACAAAGGTTTTTTCAGAGTACTGACGATGAAAGACGGATTGAGCAGCGATATTGTTTTTGCAATACACTGTGACCGGGACAGCGTATATTGGTTTGCGACGCAAAGCGGCATTACGCGCTACGATCCACGCGCCACAGATTTGCCGTTTGCTTCGCTCACCGTACGCCAAGGTTTGCCGGCCGATGCGGCATTTGAAATCCTCGAAGATAATCACGGTTACATCTGGCTTGGCGGTGCAGAAGGAATTTTTCGCATCAGTAAAAAGGATTTTGAAGATGTCGCGCGCGGTAAAACCAATCAATTGACCCCGCTTCTTTTTGGCAGACCGGACGGTATGAAGACCAGCCAAACAACCCCTTCGGGACGTGCGCACAAAACATCCGACGGAAAGCTTTGGTTTCCCACCCCTAAAGGCGCCGTGGTCATCGATCCGGATAAAATAAAAACCAACCCTGTACCGCCACCCGTGGTGATCGAACGATGCATAGCCGATGGGCAATCATGGCCGATACAAAACGATGTGGTATTGCCGCCCGGTATTTTGCGAATTGAGTTTCAATACGCCGCTTTGAGTTTTCTCGCTCCGCAGCGCGTATTTCACAAATTTAAACTCGAAGGATTTGACACCGATTGGATGGATGCCGGTACACGACGCACGGCATTCTACACGGGACTTCATCCCGGCGAATACACTTTTAAAGTCATCGCCTGCAACAACGACGGCATCTGGGCATCGGAGCCGACTTCGTTTTCTTTTACGATTCGTCCGCATTTTTACGAAACACGGTGGTTTTTGCTTCTCATTTTCGGCGGTATGATCGCTGCGGCTTTATCATTATACCGTTGGCGTGTTCGCCACTTGATGCACCGTGAAAAGGAACTAGCCGCATTGGTCAAACTGCGCACGCATAATCTGGAAGAAGAAAAAAAACGCACCGAGGACGCACGCATCGAAGCCGAACGTCAACGCGAAGAGGCGTTGCGCGCCAATGAGCTTAAAACACAATTTCTCGGTATGGCATCCCATGACTTAAAAAATCCGTTAGCGGCTATCATAAGTTATACCGATCTGATCATCGAAGCGTATGACGATAAAGCTCAGTCCATGCGCGATCTGGGTTATATTCGCAAGGCGGCCCATCGCATGCTTCATCTTATTAACGGTCTTCTCAATACGGTTAGCCTGGAAAGCGGAAAAGTCGTCCTGCAAAAAGAAAAATTAGATGTATCCGATTTGGTGGAACAGGTTCTTTTTAGTAATCAACAAATGCTGGAACGAAAACGTCAACATGTGCAGGTACAAACTGTACCCGGACTCTATGTTAACGCCGACCGTGACCGTCTCTACGAAGCGCTGGATAACCTGATCAGTAACGCGATCAAATATTCCGATTACGATAAAACAATACGCGTAGATTTGGGCATGAATGAACTTAAAATCATAATTCGAATCACGGATGAAGGTCCCGGAATGACTACCGACGATATGAAAAAACTTTTCGGTAAATTTCAACGTCTTTCAGCCAAACCTACCGGCGGAGAGACATCTACAGGCTTGGGTTTGTCTATCGTCAAACAAATCGTCGAAATGCATGAAGGCCAGGTTTGGGCCGAAAGTGAATTCGGTAAAGGCAGTACCTTTGTCGTGGAGTTGCCAAGATTCACTTCATAGCAAACGAATCATTTTATCGTTTATACAAGGAAAGACCCATCATACAACCAACTCCGATCCGACCGGATTGAATTTTTAATAAAACGGCGGATCGCCACTCACTGTAGCGACCGAGTTTGAATTGGAAATCAAGTTGGCAAAGGCAGCATATCCATTTTGAATTACATATAAAAAAATCATAGTGTATTTATGCAATCATGTCATCCTCTTAGAAGCCGTGTTCAAATAACCCTGATTTGGTTACATTGCCTTTTCGTCACCGGTTCCTTATACGCGCTGGATCCGGATCGGCGCGTGACACAATACATGCATACGATGTGGACGACCGATCAGGGGCTGCCACAAAATAATATTACCTCTATGATCCAAACGCGGGACGGCTATATCTGGTGTGGCACGTTGGATGGGCTTGTACGATTTGACGGTGTACGCTTTGAAGTTTTTGATAAGCGTAATACGCCGGCCATTCGCAATAATGCAATCATCACGATGTTCGAAGATCGCTCCGGTGGTTTGTGGGTAGGTACCATAGGCGGAGGCCTAGTGCATTATAAGAACGGAAAATTTATTTCTTACGGATTAACGGAGAAGTTCCCCAGTGCGTATATCTTGCATATGGCCGAAGACGAACAAGGGCGCTTGTGGTTCGCTACGCGCGACGGATTGGTCACTCGCGGCGATACGTCGTGGATTACCTATACGGCAAAAGAAGGTTTAACGCATACTTCCGTACGTTCGCTGTTTTTTGATCGTAAAGGACGGCTTTGGATCGGCTCTTCGGTCGGACTCAGTTTAATGGAAAACGGCGTGATTCGTAAAATTTTCGCGCACGAACTTGCCGACAAAAACGTCACTTCGATCACTTCCGACAGCACGGATATCATTTGGATTACGGTACTCGGCAAAGGCGTGTATCGTATCAAGGGAGATAGCATCGCACACTTGCAAGCACCCAAAAGTATTCCTCATAATTTTATCAATGCGATCGCTCGTGATAAAAACGGTAATCGCTGGTTGGCTACCGATGGCGGTCTCTATCGTGAACATCACGGACGCTTTGAACGATTTATGGATGAATCGAATTTTCCTCTCGACAAAGTCATGTGTCTGCTGGAAGATCGCGACGGCAATTTGTGGTTTGGCACCAACGGTAGCGGGCTTAACCGTCTGCGTGATGAAAAATTTATCACTTATACGACCCTTGAAGGTTTTAAAGACAACAGCGCCAACGTCGTATTCGAAGACAGCCGTGCTCGCATCTGGGTCGGTACCGAAGCCGGCGTTTCGATCATTGACGGCGATACGATCCGTAATCTCGGTGAATCCAGCGGACTGACCAACACCAAAGTGCGTTCTTTTGCGGAAGATACAGACGGACGAATATGGGTCGGCACGCGCGAAGGTGTTTTTGTATGGAATGAGGTACGTTTCGAATCATGGAATGCGCGCCTCAAAATTCCACCCTTGGTCATTCTCTCCATGCTGCGCGCGCGCGACGGTACGATGTGGATCGGCACCGGCGGCGCTGGTGCGGTATCTTACAAACCTCAAAACGTACAACAATATACCTCCAAACAAGGTTTAGCCGGCATCGTCGTGATCGCTATAGCGGAAGACTCGCTCGGGCGAATGTGGTTTGGCACCAATAGCGGACTGAGTCGCTTCGACGGAAAAAACTTTGTCACATACAATTCCAAAAACGGTATGTCATCTGATATTTTTTTATCTCTGTATGTGGACAAAACCAATACGCTGTGGGCGGGTACATTTGGTAACGGACTCAACCGCTTACAAAACGACTCCATCGCCATATTTACGACGGCCGATGGTTTATTCAACGAAAACATGTATTCCATTCTGGAAGATGGCGAAGGTTATCTGTGGATGAGCTGCGGTAAGGGCGTGTTTCGCGTCGCCAAAGAAGATTTTGAACGATACCGTCAGAAAATAATACCCGTTATACCATGCAAAGTGTTTGGCCGCAGCGACGGTATGCGCAGCAGCGAATGCAATGGCACTACACAACCCGCCGCATGGATGACCCGCGGCGGATGGCTTCTGTATCCGACCGGTAAAGGTCTTGCTGCCGTGAATCCGCGTTTGTTGTCGCGCGTTTCCCCGTCACCGCTGGTCGTCATTGAGCGCATGCTGGCTGAACAAAAACTCATCACCTTAGGTGAAAAAATCGAATTGACGCCGGGACACCGCCGTATCGAATTTACATTTACCGGTTTAAGTTTTACCGCTCCGGAAAACAACACATTTATGTACCGGCTTATCGGTTTTGATAAAGAATGGATCCAAGCCGAAAAAACTCGTCATGCCGTCTATACCAATGTACCGCCCGGTGCATACCGCTTTGAGGTGATGGCTTCCAATAGCGACGGCATTTGGTCCTCGCAACCGGCGACAGTATTATTTTCAATTGATCCGTATTTTTTTGAGACCGTGTGGTTTTACAGTTTGTCCGGTGTATTCCTTTTGTATCTCGGTTTTACGTATTACCGTTCGCGTGTGCGCGAACTGCACGAACGTCAGGAAGAACTGACACGGCTTGTACAGGAACGCACACGTAATCTGCGCGAGGAAAAAGAAAAAACCGAACACGCGTTGCGGGAATCCGAGGAAGCTAAACGCGAGATCGAAAAATCTCAGCAGGTCATTCAGTCGCAATCACAAAAATTGATCGAATTGGATAAAGTAAAAACCAATTTCTTTACCAATATTTCTCACGAATTTCGTACCCCGCTCACATTGATCATCGGACCTTTGGAAGATGTATTGCGATCCGCCACGCTTTCGGCCGATCAACGCGTTTCATTTGAACTCATGTTACGTCAAGCCAAGCAACTATTGGGTTTGATCAATCAACTTCTGGAGGCAGCCCGGCTTGAGTCCAATCGGGTTCAGTTTCATCCTTCACTTCGACCGCTGGTTCCTTTTGTTCGCGAACTGACTTCTATGTTTGAATCGGCGGCTCAGCGTAAAGGCATTCATCTTTCGCTGGAGACCTCCGACGAGAAAATACAATTGTACTATGACCTTCATGCGATGGAACGCGTTTTGACAAATCTTATTTCTAATGCGATCAAGTTTACCGAGCAAGGGTTTATAAAAATTACGATCAAACATAGTGAACATACGCATCGTCCGTCGGTTGTCATTTTTGTCGAAGACAGCGGACGCGGTATTCCGCAGGAACATCTCGGCCACATCTTTCAGCGTTTTTATCAAGCGGACGGTGTCGAAGCCGATCAACTGGGGAGCGGAATAGGTCTTTCGCTGGTCCACGATTATGTGGAGATGCACCGCGGCTTGATCACTGTCGAAAGCACGGTCGGCAAAGGCACACGTTTTATGATAACGCTTTTTACCGGCGAAGAACATTTATCCGGTACGATCACACCTCATGCTGAAATAAAAACGGAGACCGAATTTATTTACGCCCGTTCCATCGCCGCACTTTCATCCGAACATAACATTACTCCCGAAATATCAGCGCCGGATCCGACGGAGCGTCAAACGGCCGATAAGCCTAAGGTATTGATCGCCGATGATAACGCCGATATTCGTTTGTACTTATATAACCTCTTGCGGGACGAATACCGCATGATCATGGCGCACGACGGCGCCGCGGCGTTGGATTTGCTTCAACGGGAATTTCCGGATATGGTGCTCAGCGATGTGATGATGCCCAATATGGACGGAATGGAATTGTGCCGTCGTATCAAATCCGATGAACGCACCCGCCACATTCCGGTCATACTGCTCACCGCACGCGCCGATGAATCCAGCAAAGTGGAAAGCCTCAATCTGGGTGCGGACGATTTTGTCGCCAAACCATTTAGCGCTAATGAACTGAAAGCACGCATGCGCAATTTGCTCGGCATCCATGCCATGAAACTGCAGTTGATCGAACAAGAAAAAATGGCTTCTTTAGGACATCTTGCCCGCGGTGTCGCACATGAAATCAATAATCCGCTCTCCTTTGTAACAGGTAATCTTTCCGTTTTGGAATCACGGCTAGCCAAACTACATCCGGATGAGAATATTAAACCCATTGTCACCGATATCATGAGCGGAACCAAACGCATTGCCGCGATCGTGCAACACTTGCGTGAATTCACACGTCTGGATGAAGCCGAACGTAAATTCGTTGATCTGTCCGATATGGTGGATAACATTCTCACGCTCTTAGCCGGCGAAATGCAATCCGATATTCGCATCGAAAAAAATATCGCACAGGTGCCCATGATTGATTGTTTTCCGCGCGATCTCAATCAAGCGATAGCACAAATCCTTATGAACGCGACATATTATGTACGTGAACGCAACCGCATTGAAAACCGGTCTCTTGGTCATATTACCATTCATCTGAACAAAACCGATGAGAAATATGTCGAACTTATCATAGAAAACGACGGCTTCCCGATTGCACCCGAAATTCGCGAACATATATTTGAACCCTTCTTTACGACCAAACCCATCGGCAAAGGTACCGGACTGGGCTTAAGCGCTGTTTACGGCATCATTCGCCGTCACCACGGACAGATACGCTGCGTGTCGGAACCGTCCCAGCCGGTGCGCTTCATTATAATGTTACCGTTTGCAATACCGTCATAATACCGGTTTTTTGATATATGTAATTTTCGAAAAATTGATTTTTATCATCCCGACTCCTCATCCCGATCATAGACAAATCTCCCATAACATGATAGTTTAAGGAAGAGCTGCAAAACAGCTCTCCTTTTAGTTTAAATAAATAACTAAATGGTTATGTAACTAATTAGTTTTTATGTACTTCCACTTTGGAGAGATCGTATGAAATCTATTTTACACTCCTTTACCCGTACCCTGACACTCTTTTATATACTGGCTTTTATAAATCAGGCTTGGGCTACCGACGGATATTTTTCACATGGCTATGGTACCAAACAAAAAAGTATGGGTGGTGTATCCACCGCGTTGACCTTTAATGCGTTTTCCGCCATCACGAACCCGGCGAATGCCGTTTATATTCAAAACAACTGGGGACTGGGTATTGCTTTCTTTAATCCCAACCGGCAATACGCCGTGAGCGGTTCACCTTCCGGTTTTCCCAATACGTTTCCGCTCACACCGGGAACGGTCAAAAGTAAAAGTACGGGATTTTTTATTCCATCCCTGAGTTACAATCGCCTGATCAATGAAAAATCCGCTTTCAATTTTGCTATTTTTGGCAACGGCGGAATGAATACCGATTATAAAACCAATACGTTTAATACGACCAAACCCACGGGTGTTAATCTATCACAACTTTTTGTCAATACGAGTTATGCATATAAAGTGACCGACAACCATGCTTTTGGCGTTACCGCGATTTTCGGGTACCAATGGTTCGAAGCCAAAGGGCTCACAGCCTTCAGCGGATTTTCAAGATACAACACCAAACTCACGGACAATAAATCGGATAAAGCTTACGGATACGGCGCTCGTCTGGGTTATAGCGGACAGATCACGCCGCAGTTGCGCATCGGCGCATCGTACCAAACGCGTATATGGATGACCGAATTCAACGACTACAAAGGCCTCTTTGCGGAAAAGGGTGATTTTGATGTGCCGGCCACATGGAATGCCGGATTAGCATGGGATATTAATTCCGCATGGACGCTCGCGGCAGACCTTACTCAAATCTATTATAGCTCCGTCAAATCCGTCGGCAATCCGATGAAACCGGCTGATTTTCAAAACGACATTTTACTCGGCGACAAAAAAGGTGCCGGATTTGGCTGGAACGATATGACGGTTTACAAAATCGGCTGCGAATATCGTCACGGCAACGATTGGTCGGCCCGCGTCGGCTACAACTACGGCAAACAACCTATCCCCACGAGCGAAGTGATGTTTAACATCCTCGCACCCGGCGTGATCGAACATCATCTCACGTTTGGCGCCAGCAAAAAAATCGGATCGAAATACGAAATCAGTTTGGCTGTCATGCGCGGTTTCTCCAATGAAGTCAAAGGTGCCAATCCGATGGAAGCTCCGGGGCAACAAGCGATTGCGCTCAAAATGAATCAATGGGAATTTGAAATCGGTTTAGGTTTCTAATACTTAACAGGCGATTACATCATGTTATCACGCAGACGTTTTTTAAAAATCGGGGCCGGATTTACAGCCGGCGCAACCATCGCGGCCGGCGCCGCTCATACTTTGGCGGATCGTTTAGCCGCGTTGGAAAAACCTTCCGGACAAGTAGAAGTGATACCGACATATTGCGATATCTGTTTTTGGAAGTGCGGCGTTTTGGCGCATGTCAAAGAAGGTCAGCTGTGGAAACTGGAAGGTAATCCGGAAGATCCTCTTAGCCGCGGGCGCTTGTGTCCGCGCGGCACAGGCGGGGTCGGCGCACACTACGATCCGGATCGGCTGCGTACGCCCCTGATCCGCCGCGGCGAAAAAGGCGCCGAAGAATGGACCTCCGTCACATGGGATGAAGCGCTGGACTTCATCGCCGAAAAAATGAAAAAAATTAAAACCGAATACGGTCCGGAATCCGTGGCACTCTTTAGCCATGGCATCGGCGGTAATTTTTTTAAGCATACGATCAAAGCCTACGGCTCACCCAATATCGCGGCGCCTTCGTTTGCCCAATGCCGCGGTCCGCGGGATGTCGGATTTCGCCTCACCTTCGGTGAAGATGTAAGTTCACCCGAGCGCACCGACATCCGCAACGCCAAGTGTCTTGTTTTGATCGGATCGCATCTCGGCGAAAATATGCACAATACGCAGGTTCAGGAATTTGCCGAAGCCGTAGACAATCACGCGACGATCATCGTCGTGGATCCGCGCTATTCCGTCGCAGCCAGCAAAGCGCAGCATTATCTCCCGATCAAACCGGGTACCGATCTCGCGCTGATCTTGGCGTGGATGCATGTCATCATCAAAGAAAATCTTTATGATAAAGCGTACGTCGAACAGTATGGTTTTGGTTTCGACGCATTGGTTGCGGCTTTGGAAACTTACACACCGGAGTGGGCATATCCTGAAACCGGCATTGAACCGGAAACGATTCGCACTACCGCCCGCGTGATGGCACAATACAAACCTGCGACACTCGTGCATCCGGGACGCCACGTCACATGGTATGGGAATGATGCCCAACGCAGCCGTGGCATTGCTCTGCTTAACGCGTTGCTCGGCAGCTGGGGACGCAAAGGCGGTTTTTATACGCCGGTCAGTATGGATGTGCCGGCTTTCCCCTATCCCTCTTATCCCAAATCGGATAAAGGTAAAGTGGATAACCCCGGTCATAAATATCCCTTTGCGCACGAAACGATCACCACCGGCATACGCGAAGCGACACTCACCGGTAAACCTTATCCGATCAAAGGTTGGTTTGTGTACGCAACCAATCTGCTGCATGCTTTGCCTAATGAGGAAGAAACGATCAAGGCCATTCAGAATCTCGATCTGATGGTCGTGATTGATGTTATTCCCAGTGAAATCGCCGGCTGGGCCGATGTGATATTACCGGAGTCGGTGTATCTTGAGCGGCACGACGATCTTAATGTCGAATGGTTCCGCGATCCGTTTGTGGCACTGCGCCAACCCGTCGTATCTGCCCCGCATGAGCAGAAGCCCAACTGGTGGATGGCCAAGCGTCTTGCCGAAAAACTCGGGCTCGGTCATTATTATCCGTGGACTCATATCGAATCGTATTTTGAAACGCGGCTTCGGCAGGCGGGATTGAGTTATGAAACACTGAAAAAAAACGGAATCCTCCTCGGCGAAAAAAAACCGGTTTATTTCGATGAAGGCGTACCGGCCGAATTTCCCACGCCATCAGGAAAAATAGAATTTTATTCATCCCAACTCGCAGAAGCCGGTTTTGAACCGGTACCCAAATATGTAGCCCCGCCTCAACCGCCACCGGGTTCATTTCGGCTTTTGTTTGGTCGTGCGCCGGTGCACTCGTTTAGCCGTACGCATACCAACCCCGTACTGATGGATATGATGAATGAAAACGAACTGTGGGTCAATGCGGACATGGCGTTACGGTACGGTTTAAAATCCGGCGATTATGTTCGTCTCAAAAATCAGGACGGTGTGGTCAGTACTAAAATCAAAATCAAAGCGACGGAACGCATTCGCACCGACTGCGTGTATATGGTGCACGGATTTGGGCATAACGCCAAAGCGCTCAAGCGCGCTTTCGGACGTGGTGCCAGCGATGCACAGCTTATCACACGCTACGATACCGATCCCTTGATGGGCGGCACCGGTATGAATAATAATTTTGTCACTCTGGAAATGGAGGCTTAGCCATGGCGCGTCTCGCAATGGTCATAGATACCCGAAAATGCGTCGGATGTATGGATTGTGTCGTGGCCTGCAAAACTGAAAATCAGGTTCCCGAAGGATACAATCGCGACTGGATCACGACCGAAGCCAAAGGAAAGTTTCCCGACGTGCGTCTCGAAATTCGATCCGAACGTTGTAATCACTGTTCCAATCCACCGTGTGTGACATGCTGCCCTACCGGTGCGAGTCATGTGCATGACTATGGCGGCGTCGTGCTGGTCGATCATGATGTATGTATCGGCTGCAAAGCATGCGTCGCATCGTGTCCGTATGATGCGCGTTTTGTTCATCCCGAAGGTTATGTGGACAAATGTACATTCTGCATTCATCGCGTGGAAAAAGGACTTGAGCCGGCTTGCGTGTCCGTTTGCCCTACGCATTGTATGTACTTTGGCGATCTGGATGACCCTAATAGTAAAGTTTCTCAACTTCTGCAGAAACGCGGTTACCATACGAATTTACCGGAAGCCGGTACGCAACCGAATATTTTTTATCTCACGTGAGGACGCTATGAACGAATTGACACATACGCGCATGAATCCGATGATTGATCCCGCGCTGCACATTTGGGGCTGGGAAATCCCCGTGTATCTTTTTCTTGGCGGATTGGTGGCAGGGTTTATGATTTTGTCCGGTTATTTTACGCTTAAAGGCCATCATAAACATGATCACTTCTCTTCTTTTTATTTACCGCATGTGAGTTTGGCCTTACTGAGCCTCGGTATGTTTTCCTTATTTCTCGATCTTGAGCACAAGCCTTATGTATGGCGTCTTTATACGACATTTGAAATCACTTCGCCGATGTCCTGGGGATCTTGGATTTTACTGTTAGTCTATCCTTCGTTACTTCTCAATACGTTGGTGCGCATTCCGGAGGCTTTTAGTAACCGCATTCATCTGTTTGATAAATTTTCGGAACGCATCCATGCGCATCCTTATCTCATCAAAAACATCGGTGTTCTCAATATGATCGTGGGTGCGATATTGGGGATATACACGGGTGTTCTCTTAAGCGGGCTGGCGGCACGGCCGTTGTGGAATAGCTCTATGCTATGGATACTTTTTCTCACGTCCGGAATATCCGCCGCGGCAGCTTTCGTTCACCTCGTCACGACAGATTCTGTCGAACGAGAGATTTCAGCGAAAGCGGATAATGCATTTTTGATTTTTGAATTGTTTGTAATCACGCTGTTCATCGTAGGTATGTTGAGTTCCGCACAAGCGCAACAAACCGCAGCAAGGCTGATATTAAACGGTCCTTACGCTGCGGTATTCTGGGTATTTGTGGTCGGTTGCGGCATCATCATTCCTTTGATCATCCAACTGCTGGCGGTCAATCATAAAATACAACATACGCCGATAGCGCCGATCATGGTGATGCTGGGCGGGCTCATTTTACGATTTGTTATCGTATATGCCGGGCAGGCTTCACACTGGACTATTGTACACTAATATTCGGAGAGTAATCTATGGCATCTTCAGAAGAACATTTTAATGAACATCGCGCCATGAAGCTACCGCAGCCGTACTGGAATCCATATCTGTCCGGCATCGGCCTCGGGTTGGTTTTGCTAGCGTCGTATCTGATCATGGGGCGTGGACTTGGCGCATCGGGTGCGTTTACTACGACGACGGCCGTTACTGTGAATGCCGTAGCGCCGGAGTATGCACACCAAAATACGTTTTACAGCGAATACCTCGGTGACGGCACACGCAGTCCGCTCAAAGATTGGTTAGTTTTTGAAGTGCTCGGCGTTTTTGTCGGCGGATTGGTTTCCGGTCTTCTGGCCGGACGTATCAAAAAATCCGTCGAAAAAGGCCCGCGCATTTCCGTCCGATCACGCCTCTTGTTTGCTTTTGCAGGCGGCATGCTGATGGGCATTGGTGCAAAACTTGCTCGGGGTTGCACGAGCGGGCAAGCCTTGACCGGCGGCGCCGTGCTTAATCTCGGAAGCTGGGCATTTATGCTGATGGTATTCGCCGGCGCTTACGGACTGGCTTATTTTTTGAGGAGGCAATGGACATGAACGCACCTTTTTTCAAATATGGATTATTCGGTGACGAAGCGAGCCTGATCGTGGCTTTTATCATCGGTATCGGGTTTGGTTTTTTTCTTGAACGCGCCGGATTTGGCAGCGGTGTAAAACTCGCTGCACAGTTTTATTTTTATGATATGAGCGTACTCAAAGTCATGTTTAGTGCGATCGTGACGGCCATGCTGGGCGTATATTGGTTCTCATGGTTTGGCTTGCTTGATCTCGATCTGATTTATATCAATCCCACATTTCTTCTTCCGCAAATCGTCGGAGGCCTTCTGCTTGGGTTCGGATTTGTGATCGGCGGATATTGTCCGGGCACTTCGGTCGTGGCGTGTTCGACAGGACGAATGGACGCGATGGTTTATGTGGCCGGTATTTTCGGAGGAATTTTTACGTTCGGATTTATTTTTCCTTACGTCGAATCGTTTTATACAGCGACGCCGATGGGTGCGATCACTCTGCCGCAATGGCTCAATCTGCCGTACGGCACCGTCGTATTTCTTGTCGTTGTCATGGCGATCGGCGCATTTGCCGCCGCCGAGTGGGGCGAGAGAAAAATGGCCTCCCAAGGAGGTGCATCGTGAAAAACCGATGGCGTGATCTCACGTTAACGCAGAAGCTCGGCGTCGTCGCGATGCTGCTCGGTTTATTGGCATTGATCGGCGGTACGCCGCAACGCGGTTCTTTTTATACGATAGACAGCAAAGCCATGCTGATGGACGTCGCTAAAGAGACCGATCACATCGCCGTGGAAACATTGGCCGACTGGATCATTCAAGGCCGCTCGGATTACAGACTGCTGGATATCCGCGACGCCAAAGCGTTCGAGACGTACCACATTCCTTCAGCCGAATCCGTGCCGCTCGCCGAACTCCATCAGGCCGAATTGCGCCGTAACGAAAAAATTATTTTCTACTCCGATGGCGGTATTCATGCTTCGCAGGCGTGGTTTGTACTCAAAGCCCGCGGCTACAATGGAGTATATATGCTGCGGGGTGGACTGGAAGAATGGCAGGATCGTATTTTGTATCCGCACAAGCCATCAAAAAACGATACGGAATCCCTGAGGCAGTTTGAAAAGTCCGCGGCGGTTGCCAAATTTTTTGGCGGCGAAGCACAAGGCGAACAATCTACCGCGGCCGTCAAATCAGTGGCGACACCGATGCCCAAAGCCCCTGCGGGCGCTAAAGCCGTCGCACCTAAAACCGGAAAAAAGAAAAAAGAAGGATGTTGATCAAATTTATATGACTTTTCGCATGGCTAAATCCCCTATGGCATAGGATATTTAGAAAAACATGCGGGCTGACGATATGCCCATAGATTGATACATATGATTTTGTAATGCAAAGACGTTCCTCAAAGAACGTCTTTTCTTTTGGATACCGTGAAAACCGTTTGCAACTTCTGTTTTTGTTTGTGAAATTTAACGCGCATGTATCTTCATATTTTTTACCTACGCTGAACGGCCGCCAGGTCGTCTTCAGGTTTCGGAGAATCATCATGAGAAGCCTTTCCAACTTTATTTTGATTATGGCCTTGAGTTTACCCCTTTACGCTCAAGACACGTTGATCTTAAAGAATATTTCTTACCAACCCGGTCAGAAATTATTTGTCGGACTTGAAAACGAAGATCTTGGAGCGCCGTTGCGTGTCCAATTGCTCAACGCCGACGGGAAACCTGTAAGTAACCGCATCGTCCTATTTGAGATCATCGAACGACCTTCAAAATCTAAAGGCGAAAAACTCGGGCAAGCTGAAGCGGTAACCAACGCCGAAGGTATTGCCGAAACAAGTTTTCGTCTCGGCGATCATGCGGGTGATTATATCATCATTGCCCGGACGGACGGCATGACCGGCGATACACCGCATATCATCGTTCGCGCCCAACGCACAATGTGGTGGATGTTTTTGATTTTCGGATTGATCGGCGGCTTGGGCATATTTTTATACGGGATGAATTTGGGTTCCGGCGGTCTACAAAAAGTAGCCGGCGATCGTTTACGTACTATTCTCGGCGCATTGACCAGTAACCGTTTTTTGGGATTGCTTGTCGGTATTGCCGTGACCGCCATAGTGCAAAGCAGTTCGGCCACATCGGTGATGGTCGTCGGATTGGTTAGCTCCGCTTTGATGACGTTACAACAAGCCATCGGCGTACTCATGGGCGCCCATATCGGCACTACGATCACCGTACAATTGATAGCCTTCAATGTTTCCGATTATTCTTTGTTGCTGGTTGGCGCCGGATTTCTTATGACGATTGCAACGAAACGAAAATTTTACATCTATATGGGTGAAATCATCCTCGGATTCGGTTTTATATTTTTCGGAATGGCCGTGATGTCGCAGGCCATTAATCCGTTAAAATCCATGCCGGCTTTCATCGCGTGGCTGATCGAATTTGGAAACTCTCCGATTCTCGGTATTCTCGCCTCCACTGTGTTTACGGCCATTATTCAATCCAGCGGCGCGACGATCGGTTTGTGCGTCGTCATGGCCGGAGAAGGGCTGCTTTCTTTACAATCCGCCATGCCGCTTGTATTTGGCGCCAATATCGGTACATGCGCAACGGCTTTGCTTTCTACCATCGGTGCGACAACCGACGGCAAACGTACGGCCTTGGCCCATACGGCTTTCTCCGTGATCGGCGTAATTTTATTCACGCCGTTCCTCACCCCGTTCGAAGCGTTCATCCAGAGTATCACCTCCTGGATGGGTACCGAAGCCGTGGCGCGTCAGATCGCCAATGGGCACATGATATTCAATATCATGACGGCGATGATCCTGATCGGATTTGTACCGCTGATGACTCAATTGATCACCAAAATTATTCCCGAAAAAGCCGAAGGGGATGCGTTCAAACCGAAATACCTTAACAACGCCTATTTAGAAACTCCGGACATTGCTTTGCAGAATGCCCAGCGTGAAGAAGTGCGGTTGGTCACTATCGTACGTGCCATGTATGACAATACCATGAATCTTTTTTCCTCAGAAAACGAGGAAAAAGTGGCCAAAGTGCGCGAACAGTTGAAACAAGTGAATTTCCTCGAGGGTGAAATCCGGCGTTATCTGACGCGTTTATCGCAAAAGAGTATCAGTTTGACGCAGAGCCGGCGACTTATGCGGCTTCTGCTCACCATTGATGATTTGCGGCATATGGCCGAACGCCTTGGTGACAGCATCGCCAATCTGGCCGAACGTTATGCGGATAATCACGTGACGTTTTCTCCGGAAGGGCTGGAAGAGCTAAAACGTTTCTACGGTATGATACATGAACGGCTTGACGCGGTACTCACGGCACTTGAAAAAGAAGACGCCGTCATGGCCGAACATATCATTAAAAACAAACATACGGTTTCCGAAGAGGAAGTGCGGCTGCGCCAGCTGCATATGACACGCCTTCAGGGTGGCAACGAACAACTCTTTGTCAGCAGTCAATACCACTTTGATTTGCTCACGGCATTGCAGCGAATTCATATTTTCTCCGTCAAGATGGCGCATGAAATAGTGGAACAACACAATCTTTGATGTATTGGACTCTAATAAAAAAAACCTCCGCGCTTACGGAGGTTTTTTTTATTGAGTAACGTACTTATCGGAATAGAACTCTTCAGTCCGAGCGAAGTCAAAGCCTGATTGTACTAAACTTGGTCACGGTTCGACGCCGCTCACCGTGACGAATGTGAATCATCCCGGTAAGCATACTAAGTAAAGCTTTCCATTCCAAGATCCATGGCTTCTTCGATCGCAAAAGTCGGCGGTGGAAGTTGGCGTATCATGGTTTCTTGCAGCATCAGCGCTTTGATTTGATTGGAAACGCGCGACGACTGGTGATCACTGAGCGCATACAGGAAAAGCTCTAACGCACGGCTAGCATTCTTTTTGATTTTTACTACGTCTTTATCGTTGATCGTCATGAGTTCCTGGATTTCGGCATTGCCCGCAAAATTGGCTAATATTCGATCCGGATTGCTGACCATAGCTTGTGCCTTTTTATATACGATCTTGGCTACTTCGAGGTATTGTCCCAATAATTGATCATCTTCCGTACGCCCCAAAAGATCAACACCGACTTTGAGGGAATACATACGATCTAGAAATTCACGTATCAATGCGCCGCGAATCAACGATCCGTGTTGCGGAGCGATCATCACCGGCCCCGGATCAAGCTTACGTATCTGATCAATGGCAAATTGAATCGCTTTATTGGCCGGCATGTAGAGTTCGTGGAATGCGCGCATTCCGTCCCAATGGCTTTCATCGGCCCACAAACCGTAATTGTCCGTACCGGTAAGTCCTCCGAATAAATCACCGGAGAAAAGAATGCGGGATTCGATATCGTACACCATTACGGCACCGCGAAAATGACAATACGGCGTAGGAATAAATTGTAACGTATGCCCGGTCGGAAGATTGGTCTGCCAGTTGGTCAATTTATCGGTAAGAATCAAACGTTCTTTATTAATACCAAAGCTGGACACGAGCCGCCACGTGTCTTCCGATGTAAGGCAAATAGCTTTAGGGTTGGCCGACTTGAGGAAAAACGTATTGGAAGCTACATCGGGATCCTGATGATTGAGGCTGTATAAATTGACCTTGGACACATCACCGATCACTTCGCCGATTTTTCCGGAAATCGTCGTATAGTCAATCGTCGGTCCGGGATCAACCAAAAAATTGACCTTATTGTTATACACGCGCAAAAAAGGATTAATCTGAAGAATACGCGATTCTTTTCTGTCGCCGACAAAATAAATATCTTCGGCAATCGCTATAGGTTTAGAAAAATCCTCACTTTTCATCGCGTTTCCTTCCTTCGTTGAGTGCACCGATACCGGCATTTTGTTTTCGCTTTCGGTTAATTCAGAGGGGCGCCGTGCGAGATAATATGAACCGCTGCTCCACTGCAGCATCGTCTCCAGCGCTTCCGAGTCTTTTAATTCACCGCATACGATCGTTTCGCATACACCGCGATTAAACTCGATCGAGCCGACACCATGATCGCTCTGGATAGTTAAAATTCCGTGAACCCCTTCTTTTTCCGCCGACGCGATGAGTTCTTCGATTTTTCCGAGCACGAGCGAACCGCTTCGCAGAATACCGCTGGACCGTTGGGCGTCCACAAATCGAAACAATGCCTGAATTTTCAAAAACAACAAATTCAGATTGATCGGTTTTGGTAAAAAATCAATGGCTCCCATTTGAATGGCTTTGGCCGTCAATGACGGATCTTTGTCGCCCGACATCAGCAGAAACGGTATGGACGCAAGACGCGGTTGTCTGCGAACGGCTTCGATAAAACCGAATCCGTCCAGTTCCGGCATCATAATGTCCGATATGATCAAATCCGGTGATTGACCGGCCAGGATTGTAAGTGCCGCTTTGCCGTTTAACGCTGTCACTACCGAATAACCGGATTGCCCCAAAGCCAAACTTAAAGCGTCTACGGAAGTTCTTTCATCGTCCACAATCAATATCGTCATTTAAAAAAACCTTTCCGTTAATATGAAAATTAGGACTGCTCACCGGAACGTAACGGTGCGAGTACATCGTTCAACGTTTGAAGTATTTTTTCAGCGCGGTATGGTTTCATCAAAAAGGCCTGCACTTTGAATCCGTTTTTCTGAATGGATTTTTCATTTTCCGGAAGACCGCTCATGGCGATGATGGGGATATCTTCACGAATACTGCGCAACATGCGAATAAACGCATGACCGTCCATGTGTGGCATGCTTATATCGGTTATCACGGCACGAATGGATGCCATTTGGGCGGCGAATACCGTCATCGCTTTTCCGCCGTCCTCGGCTTCGACTATTTGGTATCCGTGATGCGTCAGGATCGTCCCCAATATTTTGCGTATGGCCGGCTCATCATCTACGATCAGGATCAATTCACCACGACCCCATAACGATTCCGGAACACGAGATTCAACCGATTCCGTGTGGAAACCGGCGCTGGCGGGGATGTAAATTTTAAACTGTGTGCCTTTACCGACCTCACTATACACGCTCACAAAGCCGCCATGCCCTTTGATAATCGCCGCAACCGTGGATAGTCCCAAACCTGTACCGTGTTCGAGGTCCTTGGTTGTAAAAAACGGATCAAAGATATGATCTATGATATCCGAAGGAATCCCCAGTCCTGTATCCGTAACTGTAAACAGAACGTACGGGCCGGGTTTAGCCTGATGTTCCTTGTAGACATACGCCTCATCAAAAATTACATTTTCGACGTGGATCGTCAGGTCACCTCCGGAAGGCATGGCATCGCGCGCATTGACACACAGATTGAGAAATACTTGATGAAGCTGCGTGCTATCGGCCGTGATCGGATACAGACCTTTGGCTACGTTGCAGGCAATTCTTATGTTTTTAGGAAACGTTGAAACAAGGATACGCTCAATTTCCTCAATCGTTTTTTTGGCATCCACGGCATGATGCGCCCCTTCTGCACCGCGCGAAAACATAAGGAGTTTACGCATCAGATCGGCAGCCCGTTCTATATTAGATTCCAGCATGACGATCAGACGTTGACTCGTATCATCCGATAATTTGGATTTGAACATTTGAACAGCCATCAAAATCGGCGATAAAATATTATTAAGATCATGCGCGATACCGCTGGCCATACGGCCGATGCTTTCCATGCGCTGCGCTCTAAAATACTGTTTCTCAAGTCGTTTACGTTCAGTAACGTCGGTCTCGATATACAAAAATGATTTGACCGCGCTGTCCGCATCCCGCACAGGACTCTTGCGGCATTCGACGATGACACTTCTTCCGTCCCGCGTATAGTGCTCGATCTCACCGCTCCACGCCTCGTTGCCGCTGAATAGTGAACGTACCACAGCATCCGTCGCGCGGGTATGCCCGAGAACTTCCGTCGCTTGATGGCCGATGACATTGGTTTTTTCCCAGCCATACAACGTTTCGCATTGACTGTTCCAATACACTATCCGCCCATCCGGATCGGTCATAAAAATCGCATCCCGCGCATTATCGAGGATCATCGCTTGCTCTTGGATGATCTCGTTGGCTTTTTTATGAAATGTGATATCCCGACCGATCACGACCAATCCCAGCCGTGTTCCGTTCTCTTGCAACAGAGGAATCTTGGTCGTATCATAATGCAATAAATCACCGCCGGGTTTTTCGATAATTTCTATGGTTTGATACCGTTGCCCTGTCTGCCAAGCCAACTCATCCGTACCGATGCACCCCTCGTACAGCGAACGCAAAGCGGGAAAAGCTTCAGCTAGCTGCCGGTCCGTTTTCCCGTACCAAGGATACGCCGTCAATTCAAAAAGTTTGAGCACGGCGGGATTGGCGATCAACCATCGCCCGTTCCCGTCTTTGAATAATACGGCATCCGGTATCGCTTCGACTAATGTTTCAAATTCACGCAACGTTTCGCTCAATTTGACTTCGGCCTGTTCGCGTTCCGACGATAGGCGATGTTTGAGCAGCGCCAATTCGATTTCCCGCGATACGCTGTCGAGAAAATTCAGTTCTTCCTCCTGCCATTGGCGCGGACGGATCATATCATTGACAACCAAAAGGAAAAAACCATCCTCCCGAAATGAGAACGGATACCAAAGCAAACTCTGTACTTTCATGACACGATGCAATATTTCGGCAGATCCTTCCTCGACAAAACATGCGTGCGGTGCATCAACCGTACTCGTGATGCAGGTTCGTGTGCTATGCAGCCGGCTAATACTGGACGCAAATACGGACGAGGGATACACCTCCTGAGGCGGGGCAAAATCGGAAAAATCCGGGCGAATCCATTTGGCAATAGAAACGGCTTCGCCGGCCGCCATGCGTATATCAAATAACAGCGCGCGTTCTATATCAATCGTTTCACCGCAAATGGTCGTCATTTCCCGCAACAACGTATCGGCTGTACCGTCCGAATTCATAATCGATGTCGCCATACGATTGAGTGCACGGGCGTAGCGTAGTTGCTCACGGATATGGTTTTCATATTTACGACGGCTTCGGTTATCGCGTCCGATACATACGATGACCGGCGTTCCCGATGACACGGCCTTACTTGTGCGCACATCAAAGGGAATCGCTTCACCGTTTAGGTGAATAAAATCCATTTCGCGCGACGCGGCGCCGTTTTCATGGCCTGTGCCACCGGTGAGGTACGATATCGCGTCATAATCCGCATTACCGGGTAAAATCGAACTGATCATTTTCCCGGCCAATGCGCCTTGCGCATATCCGAGATTTTGTTCTACGGCCGGATTAGCATAGATGATGTAGCCGTTGTTCTCAAACAACAAAACCATATCCTGGGATGTCTCGGCGAGCGTGCGGTATTTTTGCTCACTGTGAAGCAACGCTTCCTCGGCGTTATGCCGTTCGGTGACATCTTTAAAATTAACGACGATCGCCTGAACTTCCGGCGCCTGAAGTAAATTAGTAAACGTACTTTCGATCCATTTCCATGACCCGTCTTTATGCTTGAAGCGATACATCGCCCGTGCGTCAATATCCGGATTTTCGATCACGGATAAGATAAGCTGTACGACACGCTCGACATCATCCGGATGGGTCATTGCGGCGGGATCCAGATCGGACAACTCCGACATTTCGTATCCGAACATGCGCGCCGAAGAAGGACTGATGTATTGAAATTTTCCTTCGACATTGATCAATACCACACCGTCCGGTGCACGTTCGATGAGGGCCTGAAAATGTTTCTCTACGCGACGGCGCTCCGAAATATCCCTTACTATACCCTGAATACGTCCGTCATCAAGCATTTTGGCGCTGATTTCAACTTCGACATGTGTCCCGTCTTTGCGGACTAAACGCCGATGCGATAAAATTGATTGACCCTTTTCCAATTGTCTGATTTTGAGCGGTTGGCGGATTAATTCTTCCGCATCCAACAAACCGTAAAAAGGTTTCTTCAACAATTCGTTTACAGTATATCCCATTAAACGGCAACCGGCGGGATTGACATCTTCGATTTGTCCGTCACGGGTAGCTACAAAAATACCGTCCGCGGCCTGATCAATCAACGTACGATACCGCTTTTCACTGGCACGCAACGAATCTTCCGCCGTTTGACGTACCATCTGTGATAACAAACGATCTATCGTCGCCGACATATGACTCGCTAAAGTCGTGAGATATTGAAGGGCGGATTCATCCGGCACACGCACCCCTTCATCATCATAGGTTCCCATACCGATGGATGCTAAGCGCCCTTCGGAAAGATGAACCGGTATATTTACGATCGTACGCACCCCGGTAGATTGTACGATTTTTTTATTGGTTCGTACATCCTCCGCCGCATCGGGAATAACCACCGCACCCGCTCCCCGAGCCACTGCACTAAGCATCGCATCATTTTTGATATCAAGGCGTTTAGGTGCAAACGGTCTTGACATGCCGGCCTCGGCCAATACTTCTGCTTCAGAGCGATCATTCGAAAAAACGTACACCCATAATCTCTGATATCCCACCAGGCGTTGCACTTCGTTTAATGCTGCCTGAGCCGCTTCATCGAAACCCGCGACACGCTCCAGCTGACGCGCTAATCGCAAAAGTGATTCCGCCTGTGATTCTTTTTGCCTGAGCGCCAGCTCGGCCAGTTTACGTTCGGTAATATCGCGATTGCTTCCCCGAATACCTCGAAAAACGCCGGTGGCGTCGGAAATAGGCTGACAGACATGGCCAATCCATTTGATAGTGCCGTCTTTACAGACAATACGAAAATCCAGATTACCCGGTAAACGCCGCTGCTGAATATCTTGCTGGTGAGCTAAAAAAGCCGCGCGGTCTTCGGCATATACGATGCGTTGCAGAAAATCACGATCCGTCGTAAAAGAAACCGGCGAATATCCCGTGATACGCTCGCACGACGGCGAACTGTAAATGTAGGATCCGTCCGTATCCAGCCAAAACTCCCAATCAAATGTATTATCCGCGATGATCTGATATTTGATTTCGTTTTGCTTTAATTGATTTTGTGCTTGCCGCGTTTCGTTTTCCGAACGAATTTTTCCGCTGATATCTTTCCAAATGCCGATAAAATGCGTTATCTCTCCGTTTTCGTCACGGACCGGAGATATCGTATGCTCGACGGGTATGATGCTGCCGTCTTTTCGGCGATTATATTGAATATTTCGAAATACGCTCCCCGATAAAATTTTTTCCCACATTCCGGTATAAAAAGCCTGCTCATGGTAACCGGATTTTAATATTCGCGGATTCTTTCCCAGTACTTCATCACGCCCGTATCCGGAATTTTTTTCAAACCCACCATTCACATAGAGAATATTACCATCTTTATCGGTTATGATAACAGCGTCATCCGTTGACTCCACCGCTCTTAAGAATAAATCCGATGCAATGGAATTATCATATTGCTTCGGCCAGTGTGATGTCGGCGATAGAAACGATAGAACATTTTTTTTAGTAAAAGGAAGAGGGATAACTTCATCCGACTTCAGCACACCCTCTTTCACGAGCCGTTTTCCTTGGGCCGCAGGCAAAGCAAACCCAACACGCAAATTCGCCGCGTGCATCATTTTCTTTTTTAAGACAAGCGCAGAAGCTATTCCACGGTAGGTTGTAGTTAGGATGGCCGATGAAGGTCGGATTTGTGTGACTTTACGCAGCGCATTCCGATCGGTTACAGAGACAACCTCCCGTTGCGTGAGGGCGGCCAAAGCGGACGCCTGCGTCGTGCTGCCCAATAATAACACTATTTGCGTATGTGATTTACCCGCTTTATTCACACCGCCATACTCTCATTATTATTTAAATTACCACGAGAACCTTATTGAAATTTGGTAAGAATAACATATTACGGCAATAATTCTCATGATTTTCATCATGATTTAAAAAAATAAATGTAAACAAATTTAAAAAAGGAGGGGAGTTACGAGGGAATAACACGGCGTTACTTTAAATACTTAAAATCCCGCCGTGTTACAAAATCCGTTTCACTATCTCTAATAACAGATAACTTTAGAATGCACTTTAAATCAAAATTACCGATTGCCAATCAGCGATGGAACGCCTTTGCGTTATCAATTGTCCGATGACGATGCAATTCTTTTTTCAAGTATAGCGATCACCGACTGTACCGTAACGGCAGAAGACTCTTCCGTCGAGGCGATATAAAGCTGGTACTTACCATTGCGGTTCGAGGAAAAAATAATTTTGTTGCCGTCGGGTGAAAATTTAGGATAAACGTCATCTCCGTCGTCATTGGTAATACGGGTTTGATCGCGCCCGTCGGCTTGCATACGGTACACTTCGTAATTGCCATCACGATCCGACACAAAAGTTATAAAGTTACCGTTTTTGGAAACGGACGGCTGCAGATCGTTCTTCGGATGATTTGTAAGATTGATCGGTTTTTCTTTAGTATCCGTACTGGTCATGTAAAGATCAAAATCAGAATCGTCGGCACGCTGTGCAAATACGAATTGGTTCGATACTGCCTTGTACGCAACATCCGTATAATTCATCTTGTCCTGATAAAACATTTTGAAGAGGAAGCTGCCGTTTCTTTCAATCGTGTAAATGCCCGTATTCTTCTTTGCAAACGGTGTAGACGAAAAATCCGAACGATCACTGGAAAAAGCAATCGTCACGGTATCTAAGAAAATCGGACTCCAGTTATCACCACCATAACTTGAGGTCAGTCGAGTAACCCGTTTTCCGGTTTTATCCATGAAGTACAGTTCGCGCGACTTATATTCTTTGGTACTTTTATCATCCCGCGTGGAGGCAAACGCGATCCATTTACCATCGGTAGAATAAGCCGGATTTTCATCGGCTTCCAGGTCATCTGTCAGTTTTTTGACAGAGGACTCTCCCTGATCCGGATTCATCGTGAAGATATCCCAATTACCGCTGCGATCGGATTGAAAAATAATAGATTTTCCGTCCGGCGCGTAGGACGCCATGACGTCATTAAATTTGTTATTGGTTATCTGTGTAATTTTGAAATTACTGACAAATTTAGGGCCGATACGATCCAAATACGCCTGCCCTTTGAAATCACGCATCACCAGCAGAAATGCTTCATACGCCGATTTTTTCTTTCCCATTTCCAAAAGCAATTCGCCCTTTTCGTACAAGACATCCATGTTGGTCGGATCTTTGCGAAGCGACGCATTGATGAATTCGACGGCATAATTGCGGCGACCTATTTTCAGATACTCTTTATAAATATCATACAGTAAAGCGGCATTATTGCTGTCGGTGCGCAGCTTGGTAAAAAGCTCCGTCAATTTGGGGGTCAGTGTTTGCGTCGAATCCAGCGGCGTTTCCTGCGGTGTCGCAGCTACAGCGGAATCCTGAGGCGTTGTTGTAGCGCCATCTTGTGCCCACGCGTTGATCGCATACATCATAACGGCGATAATGAATAACCTATGGCGTAACCGCATGAAAAAAATCCTCCTGGAAATTCGGGAGTTGGTAAACGGATAATCTGTATTATAATTGCCCGCATTTTAGCCAAAAGCCCCTATAAATGCAAGCGGTTTTTCCCCTGATAACCTCTTAAAAATAAAAGGAGCCGAACGTCGTGCGCGGCTCCTTTTCAAACTTAGATTGTATACCCGAGATTATTATTGCTCAAGTTCCATTTCATCTTCGCCTTTGAAGTCTTCGATGAAGCGTTCCTGCGCCTCGGTCATATCCGAATTGAACCCGCGAATGATTTCATCGGGCGAAAGATTGAGTTCTTGCAGGCAGTAGCGGATATAATAATCGTATTCCAGATCCGGATCGTCTTCGATCATGACTTCGGCTTCCGGTTCCGAACAATTATTTTCGCGTGCGACCCACTCCGACGCGGTTAATCTCGCCATAACAGCTCCTTTGCGTACGTGTTAAGTGAATATGATAAAATAAATTATTTACACGGTTTTCAAATTCGGCGAATTATAATAACACATGCATGGTTTGTCAAGGTCAAACTCATTTTTTTTCAATCCCCGGCGGATTCATGATATATCGCACCACCGCATCGGCTACGGATTGGGCAGTGAACCCGTCCGTATCAAAGCTCCGATCAGCTGTCCGGTATCCTTCCTCCCGTGCCTCCATAAGTCTATCCAAGCGATCCGCGTCCCATAAAGGACGGTTACCATCGCGTCCGATACGACGGATGATTTCCGCATGCGAAACCGCTAAATGAATCAACGCACCGGAGTTCTTGACCAAAACTTGATTTTCTCGGCGTAGTAACGCTCCACCTCCCAACGCAAAAATACCCTGATGGTAATTTTGTACCGTTTCCTTGAGGCAGACGGTTTCAGCGTCACGAAAGTACGTTTCGCCGAAATCGGCAAACAAATCGGAGACGGTGCGGCCCGTTTTTTTTTCGATGATATGATCTGTATCAAAAAACGGAAAATTCATCCGCTGCGCTACGAATGCGCCGACCGTCGTTTTGCCGGAACCCATAAATCCGCATATAAATATCCGACGGGTATTCATGCGCGTTCTTTGTTAAAAAAAGTATTAACCAGCATAGCCGCAACGATCAGATTGGCGCCGATGATAGCCCAAAAGCCGGGCACCTCACCGGTTCCCAAAAAAGTCCAGATCGGATTGAGAATAGGCTCTAATATCGTGTATATGGCGATTTCAACACTGGATATATATTTGGCGCCGGCAGCAAAAAACAGATAACCGCACCCCAGCTGAAATATGCCCAAGATCAAAAGGCCTATGATATCGGATGTCGTAATGGTAAATTGTGTACCGAAAATCGGTGCCAATGCATCCGGCATCGTAACGGCATGCATCAAAAACATGGCCGATACAAAACCCATCATGACGGTCACCAGATTACCGATGACAATTGCAAATATCGAACGTAAATGATGTTGATCGGCTGTGAGGGTTTCGGCCGTCCCGGCTTCGGAACGTTTGACGTAAATCTGCAAAAACGCAAACGCAACACCCGAAAGAATGGCTATCATATTGCCGGCAAAAGCGGTTGATTTTTCCTCCTCCAAAAAGAAAAGCACCATCCCGCCGAGGCAAATAACCACCGTTAGAATTTCCGCCCGGTATATTTTTTCTTTTAAAAAAAAGTATGTGATCAGTATGACAAAAACCGGCGAGGTATATTGCATGAACACGGCATTGGCCGCCGTGGTCATTTTATTAGCCGTGACAAACAGTGAAACAGTAAAAAAATAAAAAATGGCCGTGATCAATCCGTGCCGGTTGACCGAAAAATCAAAATCAATATCCCGGGCATGACGGCGATACAAGATGTAACCTAACAAAAAAATACCCGCAATCAGCGAACGATACATCGCGATATGGACCGGCGGCAGATTGACTAATTTGATAAATAAACCCGCGCTGCTCCAACACACGGCGGACAAACAAATAAAAATAACGCCTTTGAAATACGCTGAACGCGCCATAGATAATTCCGATTTTGATTTTGGGGAATATAAAGCATTCCTTGTGATTCACAACGGTAAATTGCGCTACCGGTTTTTCGCTAAATATCTTTGTGGTAATCTGTTTTTAGTCCTTTGACGTAAGGAAAATAAATTTGACAAAAACGGGGCTTTCACATATATTGCCCGCGTTAAAAAAAAGAGCGCAACCTATGCCGGTTACACGTACCGATGTCGAAAAAATAGCTTCCCTTGCGCATTTGGAATTTTCCGATGCGGACTTGGAAAAATTCACCGGCCAGCTCAATCAGATACTGACGTATGTGGAGCAGCTCAATACCGTGGATACGACGGATGTGGAGCCCACCTACCATCCGATCACCTACCCGGATGTATTTCGTGAAGATCAGGTAGCCGAGAGCCTCCCGGTGGATAAGGTTCTCGCTAACGCACCGGATAAAACCTGGCAGTATATCGCGGTGCCGAAAGTTGTCGGCTAAAAACCAAAAGAGACACGGAAGCGTGTCTCTTTTTTTATAATTACCTTTCATCATTAAGTTTCCCTTTAAAAAACTATGGCGCGTAAAAAAGCACATCCGAAATTTATTTTTGTAACCGGCGGCGTGATTTCGTCCCTCGGCAAAGGCATCGCGGCATCCAGCCTCGGCATGCTCCTCAAAGAGCATGGTTACAATGTCACCATTCAAAAATTTGATCCTTACATCAATGTGGATCCCGGCACGATGAGCCCATATCAGCATGGCGAGGTCTTCGTCACGGATGACGGCGCGGAAACCGATCTTGATCTCGGGCATTACGAGCGCTTTATTGACGATAACATGAGCACCCGCAATTCGCACACCACGGGTAAGGTTTATAAAACCGTGATTGACAAAGAACGGCGCGGTGACTATCTCGGTGCCACCGTACAGGTTATTCCCCATATCACGGACGAAATTCGCGGCCGTATTCGCACGCTGACCAATGAAGGTTACGATATCATCATTACGGAAATTGGTGGTACGGTCGGCGATATCGAAAGTCTGCCATTTTTGGAATCCATCCGCCAATTCTGTTTGGAGTTGGACCCGCAGGATACCGTCAAAATCCATGTGACGCTTGTGCCCTTTATCAAAGCGGCGGACGAACTGAAAACCAAGCCGACTCAACACAGCGTGATGAAGCTGCGTGAAATCGGTATTCAACCGGATATTTTGCTATGCCGCTCGGAACGCCCGCTGTCAAAAGACATGCGTGCTAAGATCGGTTTATTTTGCAATGTGCCGTCATTTGCCGTGATCGAAGCATCCGATGTGCGCTCCATCTATGAAGTTCCGCTCATCATGCACAACAACGGCATGGATCAGTTGGTGTTAAAAAAACTTGATCTGCCGAGCAAAAAACTCAATCTGGCACATTGGAAAAATCTGGTTCACAAAATTTATGAACCGAAAAACAAAGTACGTATCGCGTTGTGCGGCAAATATACCGGCCTACCCGATGCATATAAAAGTATTTTAGAATCCTTTATCCATGCCGGTGTGGAAAATAATGCGAATGTCGATGTCGCTTTCATAGACTCCAGCAAGATTGACGAAAAAACCGATTTACGGCATACGTTTGCCGGCATAGACGGTATACTCGTTCCCGGAGGTTTCGGAGAACGCGGGATCGAAGGCATGATCCGGGCCATTCGTTATGCACGGGAACATAAACTGCCGTTTTTCGGAATATGCCTCGGCATGCAATGTATGAGCATCGAGTTTGCCCGCCACGTCTGCGGTTTTTCGGATGCCAATAGCAGCGAATTTTCCAAAGTCACCAAACATCCGGTGATTGATTTGATGGAATCTCAAAAAGATATCAAAGAAATGGGCGCCACGATGCGCCTTGGTGCGTATCCGTGCGTCGTCAAAGATCGCACCAAAGCGCGCTCCGCCTACGGATCGGATCTCATCAGTGAACGCCACCGCCACCGGTTTGAATTTAACAATCGATTTATCCCTGATTTTGAAAAGAAAGGAATGGTTTTCTCCGGCCTTTCTCCCGATCACAAGTTGGTCGAAATCATCGAACTCAAAGAGCATCCGTGGTTTCTCGGCGTACAATTTCATCCCGAACTCAAATCGCGTGCGATCAAGGCACATCCGCTGTTCCGCGAATTTATCAAAGCGGCTCTGGGGCATCAGCGTACACACGGTAAAAAGAAATAATCCGCAGCGATGCCGTCGTCATACACATCCGATTTCCTTGTTATCGGCACAGGCATTGCCGGATATTCTTGTGCGCTGAAATTGGCTGAACTGGGAACGGTCGCCGTCATCACCAAAAAAAATCATCGCGAAAGTAATACCAATTACGCACAGGGCGGCATTGCCAGTGTTATTGATCCTGACGACAGTTTTGACGCACATGTACGTGATACCCTCAATGCCGGCGCCGGTTTGTGCCATCGGGATGCGGTCGAGCTGATCGTTCGCCAGGGCCCCTCTGCGATTGACGAATTGATACGTATCGGTGTCGAATTTACACGCCACGACGACCGCCTCGATCTCGGCAAAGAAGGCGGACACAGCACACATCGTATCGTCCATGCTAAAGATCTGACCGGCCGCGAGATCGAACGTGCCCTGATCGAAGCCGTGAAACGCCACCCCAATATTCAAGTATTCGAAGATCATATCGCCGTCGAAGTCATCACCGAACATCACCTTCTTAAAAAACTCACGGCGTATGCCAATATTCACTGCTACGGCGCATATGCGCTCGACATTCCCAACAATATTGTCAAAAAATTTATCGCCAAGGTAACCATCCTTGCGTCCGGCGGTTGCGGTCAGGTGTACAAACACACGACGAATCCGAAAATTGCCACCGGCGACGGCATTGCAATGGCGTATCGGGCGGGCGCACGCGTAGGTAATTTGGAATTCATGCAGTTTCATCCGACCTCACTGTATCATCCCGACGGAGAATCCTTTCTCATCAGTGAAGCGGTACGCGGTTTCGGCGCCTATCTTATCAATCATGCCGGCGAACGTTTTATGGAACGTTATTCGCCCATGAAAGAATTGGCGCCGCGTGATATAGTGGCCCGTGCGATTGACGCCGAAATGAAAAAACGCGGCGAGCCATGTGTATATCTGGATTTGCGGCATATCGAAGCGCATAAAACGCTGGAACATTTTCCCAACATTTCCCGCCGCTGTGCCGAACTTAATATTGATATGACACGCGAACCTATCCCAGTGGTACCGGCCGCACACTATATGTGCGGCGGCGTGGTGACGGATTTGCACGGCCGAACTAATATCCATCATCTTTATGCCTGCGGTGAAGTGGCGATGACCGGCGTACACGGTGCCAATCGTCTTGCCAGCAACTCCCTGCTCGAAGCGGTCGTTTTCGCACATCGGGTAGCCGATCATATTCGCACCGCATCGGACGATATCGAACACAAGATACCTGAATTCCCGGATTGGGATGACAGTGGTACTTTTGACACGGAAGAATGGGTACTGATCGCACACAATCGCGCCGAAATACAGGAAATCATGTGGAACTATGTAGGCATCGTGCGCTCCAATCTCCGTCTGGAACGGGCCGAGCGCCGTATCGGCATGATCGTCGAAGAAACGGAGAATTTTTACAAAAAAACCAAAGTTACGGAAGAGTTGCTGGAACTGCGTAATTTAGCCAAACTGGCGCGCCTGATCATTCGCTGCGCCAAATCCCGCCACGAAAGCCGCGGCTTGCACTATACGACCGACTATCCCGAAAAAGACGATCACCGCTGGCTGAAAGATACTATCACCAGCACATTTGACGCGTAGCGAATAGAATCGTCCGTACTGTGTCGTCCTAGAAAAAGTACACAGTTTTTTAGTTAGTGATTTATTCCGTTAAATCGGTGTAGGCATGCCTACACCGATTTTTTGTCCATAAAATTCT